>JAAZBK010000019.1 GCA_012513855.1 Acidimicrobiales bacterium | reverse complement strand
GTGGGCGATGGCGGTGGCCACCTCGGCGCGGAGTTCTTCGGGCTGGTCGGTCATGACCACTCGGGTGGGGCCGAAGTCGAGGCCGGCTCGGGCCGCTTCGGCGGGACCGACGCCGCCGTAGACCGCCAGGTCCTCGCGGTGCTCGACGGTGCGGACGTCGAGCCAGCCTGCGGCGCCGAGCACCTCGGCCATGCGCTCGGGCGTGCCGAGCGAGAACGCTCCCTCATCCAACGGCGGCACGGCGAAGTCGACGCCACGCGCTTCGAGGATCGGGACGGTCACTGCCAGCGGGACCTCGAACAGCGGCGAACGGTCGCGCGGTGCCCAGGTGGCGATGGCCAGGCGACCTCCGACCGCAGTGGCCGCGGCCAGGTTGGAGAACGCACGCACCGGATCGGTGAAGAACATGACCCCGAACCGGGAGATCACCGCCTCGTGACCGGTTCGCTCCGCCCCCGCCGGATCCCAGTCCCCGACGTCGGCGTGCAGCCACTCGATCGGGGCGCTGCCGGCAGGCGGCTCGATGGTGGAGGCGGCTCCGAGCATGGGCTCGGCCACGTCGACCCCGGTGACCGATCCGTCGGCCCCCACCTCCGACGCCGCCCTCCGGGTGGTGGGGCCGTGGCCGCAGCCGACGTCGAGCACCCTCTCCCCGGGTTGCAGTGACGCCGCGGCGAACAGTGCATCGGTGACCGGAGCGAGCTGGCGGTCGAGTCCCTCGGCCAGGTTCAGCCAGCGCCGGACCCTGACCTCGTCCCACTGGTCGGCCATGGGTACGTCTCCGATCAGCGGTTGGAGTAGTTGGGGGCCTCGGAGGTGATGGTGATGTCGTGGGGATGGCTCTCGCGCAGCCCCGCCGCGGTGATGCGAACGAACCTGGCCTGGTGCAGATCGGCGATGGTGCCCGACCCGCAGTAGCCCATGGCCTGGCGGAGCCCGCCGACGAGTTGGAACAGGATGCGCCGCACCGGTCCCTTGTAGGCCACCCGCCCCTCGATGCCCTCGGGTACCAGCTTCTCGGCGTCGATCACGTCGCCCTGGAAGTAGCGGTCCTTGGAGTACGACCGGGTCTTCATGGCGCCCATGGAGCCCATGCCGCGGTACTCCTTGAACCGTTCGCCCTGGTAGAGCACCACGTCGCCCGGGCTCTCGTCGACGCCGGCCAGAAGGCTGCCCAGCATCACCGTGTCTGCCCCTGCGGCGAGTGCCTTGGCGATGTCGCCCGAGAACTGGATGCCGCCGTCGGCGATGAGGCAGGCGTCGTAGCCGTCGAGGGCGGCTCGGGCGTCGGCGATGGCGGTGAGCTGGGGCACTCCGACCCCGGCCACCACCCGGGTGGTGCAGATGGAGCCGGGACCGACGCCGATCTTGACCGCCGATGCGCCGGCGTCGAGCAGGGCGCGGGTGCCGTCGTAGGTGGCGACGTTGCCGGCCACGATCGGCACCGGGAACTCGGCCACGATCTTGGCGACGATGTCGATGACCCCGGCCGAGTGGCCGTGGGCGGTGTCGACCACCAGGAGGTCGACGCCGGCGTCGACCAGCGCGGCCGCGCGCTCGAACGCGTCGGGACCGGTGCCCACCGCGGCCCCGCAGCGCAGGCGGCCCTGGTCGTCCTTGGTGGAGTCGGGGTACTGGATGCGCTTCTGGATGTCCTTGACGGTGATGAGGCCGGAGAGGCGGCCGCTGCCGTCGACCACGGGCAGCTTCTCGATGCGGTGGCGACCGAGGATGGTCTGGGCCTCCTCCAACGTGGTGCCCTCGGGTGCGGTGATCAGACCGTCGCGGGTCATCACCTCGCTGATGCGCTCGTTGACGTCGTCGTGGAACCGGAGGTCCCGGTTGGTGAGGATCCCCACCAGGCGACGGTCGCCGTCGGTGATCGGCACGCCGGAGATCTTGTACTTGGCCATGAGGTCCAGGGCGTCGGCCACCAGCGCGTCGGGGCCGAGCGTGACCGGGTCGACGATCATCCCCGACTCCGAGCGCTTGACCTTGTCGACCTCGGCCGCCTGGTCGGCCACCGACAGGTTGCGGTGGACCACGCCCAGCCCACCGGCACGGGCCATGGCGATGGCGAGGCTGGCCTCGGTGACGGTGTCCATCGCGGCCGAGACGATGGGTACCCGGAGCTCGATGCCGGGCACGACGCAGCTGGCGGTGGACACCTCGTTGGGCAGGACGTCGCTCTGCGCGGGCACCAGCAGGACGTCGTCGAACGTCAGACCGGTGGTGGCGAATCGGTCGGACGGGTCCTTGGCCATGTCTGCTCCCGGGGCGTCAGTCGTTGCCGCAGGCTATCCGCCGCTGCCCCCTCCGGCTCAGTCGAGCGCCACCCGCCTCCGTTCCCCCACTTGATCAGGGCAGGGACCGCGTGCGACTCTGTCGCTCGTTAAGGTCACCTAATAGTCTTTATAAGCCATAGCTCAGAGAGAACGGAAGCCCACTTGAACATCGCAACCAGCAAGCACAACCCGGCTCGGACGATCCGCCGCATCGCGGCGCTCGCCGCGCTGGTGATGGTGGCCACGGCCTGCAACCCGGCGACCTGGGGCTTCCGCGAGTCGTTCCGCAACTACGCCGCCGGCCCCATCGGCCACGGCGCCATCGAGGTGTCCGACGGCGCGGTCTGGACCGACGGCCCCGGCACGGGCAAGGGCCCGTTCACGTTCCCGCTGGAGTCGTCGACCTTCGACCCCACCGACAACACCGGTGAGCTGATCCTCGGCGGTTCGTTCTCGATCAAGGCCCACGAGAACGCGACCCTGGGCGGATACGTGCTGGACATGACCTTCAGCAACATCCGCGTCACCATCGACGACACCGAGGGCATCCTCTACGCCGACGTGAAGACCCGTCCGTTCGAGGGCACCAACCCGCCCGCGCTGCCCGACTTCGTGACCTACCCCGACGCTGCGGTGGCCGAACTCGACCTCTCCGGCGTGGACTGGACCCCGAACGCGGATGGCAAGTACGTGATCAGCGACGCCCCCGCCGTCGGCATCGACGAGACCATGGAAGACATCGGCATGGCCGCTTTCTACCCGTCGCCAGTCGCCCTCGACCCGTTCTCGATCAGCTTCGACGCCCCCACGGCGGCGCTCACCCCCACCCTGCACGTCTCCAAGACCACCGGCCTGGTGCCGGGTGAGACCGTCACCGTGATCGGCACCGGCTTCGACCCAGACGCCAACACCGGCAACCGGCCTCCGCTGGCCGGCCAGAAGTCCGGCTTCTACGTCGTCTTCGGCAACTTCGCCGAGACCTGGCAGCCCTCAGCCGGTGCCCCCAGCTCTGCTCGCACCGTCATCAGCCAGCGCTGGGCGCTCCCCAACGGATCCCGGGCCGCGGTCGATCCCGGGTCGACCAACGCCCTCTACGTCGACCTCGACGAGCGCGGCAACTTCGTGGCCGAGCTGACCGTGTCGGAGAACGCCGGCACCGGGAACTACGGCATCTACACCTACGCCGGCTCCGGCGCGGTCAACGCCGCTCAGGAGCTCGTGGTGCCGGTCTCGTTCCAGGCCGCCGCCTGAGACCGACCCGTGGTCGGGCCGTGACCTGATCCCCTGAGGCCACAGCCCCTGAGGCCACGCAACCCGAACGTGTCCCGCGGCCTCGCGCTGCGGGACACGTTCGCGTCCCGGGCAGCGGTGAAAACCCAACCGGTGGAAGCCCAGAGACCGTCAGCCGCGGAGGGACTTGAGGATCTGGCGGGCCACCGCCGTGTTCATCTGGTACACGGCCGACCTGGACGCGTCGCGGGCGAGCTTCACCACGCTTCCTCCGGTGACCTCCTCCACCGAGTCGAGGCCGTCGACGATGGCCTGCTTGGTGGCGTCGGTGGCCTTGTAGCCGGCGCTGGTGATGGCCTTCACCACCTCGCTCTGGGCCACGGGCTCAGGGGCGGCCGACGCGATGATGCGCAGCGCCTCCTTGGTGAGCTCGGCGGCCTGGTCGACCACCTCGTGGGTGCTGAGCGCGCCTTCGCCCTGGCCCTCCACCGACGCGAGCCATCGCCGCACCTTGACCACCAGCTCGCCGTGGGTCTCACCTTCGAACGAGAGCGTCGCCATGGTGAGACGTTACCGCCGCAGGTCCCCTCCGACCCCGAGTTCTCCTAGTTGGACGAGACGTCGAGGGGGCAGTTGGCGAACCAGCCGGTGGGTGGTCGCTGGCGGCGGAGCACCCGGGACCACAACGTGGACGGGTCGCTGGTGAGGACGTCGTCGGGCGCGGCGGGCAGCACCCACCACGCACCTTCGCGGAGCTCGTCCTCCAGCTGACCGGCGGCCCACCCCGCCGACCCGGCGAACAGCCGCAACCCGGCCCAGCGGGTGGCATCCTCCGGAGGAGGCGAACCGAGGTCGACCGTGCCCACGCCACCTACCAGCGGGGCATAGCCGGGCACCGATTCGTCGATGGGACGCCCGATGCCGGTGACCACGTCGACCGCCACCGGCCCGCCCATGAAGATGACCCCGGGGGCGGTCACGTGGGACCGCCACTGCGGGACCACCTCCTCCACGCCGCTGTCGGTGGGTCGGTTGACGATGACGCCGAAGGTGCCGTCCTCGCCGTGGGCGAGGATCATCACCACGCTTCTCTCGAAGTGCGGGTCGCCGATCAACGGCGTGGCCACGAGCAGCTGCCCGGCGTAGCTCACGCCGTCAAAGCTAGAGGCTCGGCGGCAGAAGCGACTCGAACGCGTCGGCGGCAGCGGCGGCGCCCCCTGCTGCGGCGAAGGAACCGGCCACTGCTTCGGCACCGGCCCGCAGCTCGGTGGACGTGAGCGCCTCCTCGATCGCTGCTCGGAGATCTGGCACCTTGACCCGGTTGAACTTCACGCGCACCCCAGCGGCGGCCCGCACCACCTGGTCTGCCACCACCGGCTGATCGTCGCGGATCGGGGCCAGCACCAGCGGCAGCCCGGCCGCGAGGGTCTCGCACACCGTGTTGTGCCCGCCGTGCGAGACCACCGCATCCATCCGCTCCAGCAGTGCGAGCTGCGGGACCCGTGCCCTCACCAACACGTTGGGTGGAGGGTCCGGCACCAGCTCGGCCGGAGCCACGAACACCGCCTGCCAGCGCTCACCGGCGCAGGCCTCGGCCGCCACCGAGAAGAACCGCTCGCCGGCGTCGGCGTTGAGGGTTCCGAGCGACACGAGGACCTTGGGCCGCTGATCGTCGAGCAGCTCCCAGGGGAAGTCGTCGGCCTCGGGACGGCCGAGGGTCGAGGGGCCCACGAACGCGATCGGGGCATCGACGGCCACCTCTCCCACCAGCGCCTCGGTGGTGTAGGCCACCACCAGGTGGGGTGAGGCGCGCAGGTCGCCCTCGGCCGCCACCACGGGGTCGACGCCGGCGGCGATCTGGAGGTCGACCCGGGCCTGGTGCATGGCCTCGGCCACCACGGGCAGGGCGGAGAGGGGATCGACCAGCTCACCCGAGGTGGTGGCCGACGTGGCCCACGGCATCTGGCGACGGCGGGCCACCACCGCACCGGCCAGGGCCTGCTGGTCGACCACCAGGACGTCGGCACCGAACTCGTCGACCGCGGCGTCGACCCCGTCGACCATCTCCCGCGCCAGCGGGAGCAGCACCTCCTCCTGGAGGAACTTGAACGCGGCCGCGCCACGCACGTCTGGTCTCCGGTCGCCGGCCGCGTCGACGTAGGCGGCCACCTCCGGCGAGGTGGCGGGCAGGAACCTGCTGCCTGCGGGGAGCAGCGCCTCGGTGGAGCCGGGCAGGCCGGTCCAGGCCACCTCGTGCCCTCGCCGGTCCAGCTCGGCGGCCACCGGGACGGTGGGGTTGACGTGTCCGGTGAACGGCGGGACCACGAACAGGAAGCGAGCCACGGTCGGCGCCTAGCCCCGCTGGGTCCGGGCGATCCAGGCCAGCGCCCGCTCGCGGATCAGGTTGCTCTCCTCGGTGAGCAGCGAGTGGCTGCTGCCGGGCACGATCTCGAGCTCGCACCCCGGCACCTTGGCCTCCAGCTCGCGGGCCCGGTCCAAGATGTCGGACTCGCTGCCGTAGATGGCGAAGGTCGGGCAGGCGATCTCGGCAAGCCAGTCGATGGGCTTCTCGGCCTGGAGGTCGTCGATGAGCGAGGTCTCCATCAGGAACCGCTCGCTGCGCTTGGCCAGCCTGGAGAGCTTCCGGTCGGCGTTCTCGGCCAGCCAGTCCTGCACGGCGTCCTCGTCGAGCCCGAACGCGGCCAGCGCCAGGCTTCCGGCCATGTGCTCGCCCCAGCCCTCCACCGCGAAGTGGGCCTCGATCAGGAAGAGGCTCGCCACCCGTTCGGGGTGGCGGTGGGCCATGGCCAGCGACACCACCCCACCGAAGCTGTTGCCGAAGAGGTGGACCGGTTCGTCGATGCCCCAGTGGTCGAGCAGCGCCACCAGGTCGTCGACGTTCTCGTCGACGGAGTACCCCGAGGCCGGCTGCTCGGTGCGGCCGTGGCCGCGCAGGTCGTAGAGGTGGACGTCGGCCTCCAGCGCCATGGGGTGGGCGATCGTGTAGTACCAGCTCGACAGGTTGTCGATGACCAGCCCGTGCAGCATCACCACCTTGGGTCGGGCCACGGCAGCCGGGCTGTCGGACGAACCGTTGGACGTGCCCTCGGACGGGCCACCGCGAAGTTCCTGGACGTGGAAGCTGAGGCCGTTGGCCTGGACGTGGGGCACCCTCAGCCGCCGCCGGGCACCGCGGCGAGCGACTCGACCACGAAGTCGACCACCTGGCCGACGGTGAGGGCGATGATGTCGTCCAGCTCCATGGTGGCCATCCAGGCCACGAAGTCGACCCTCTCGCCGTAGGTGATCAGCAGCTTCTCGGCCAGGGCCACGAACTCGATGCTCTCGAGCTGGAGGTCCTCGTCGAAGGACGTGTCCATGGCCAGGGGGCCGTCGAGGAGCAGGTCGTCTCCCACGACCTCGGTGAGGATCGCGTCGAGCTCGGCGAGCACCGCCTCGGCGGTGATCTCCTCACCCACGGTCGGGCTCGATGAGGGTCCAGGCAACGATGTGCTCCTTGGTGCGTGCCGGGTCGGCAGGGTCGGTTTGCAAGTGCAGTTCGGTGGCGATCCAGTGCGGACCGATCCGCAGGTCTGAGCCACGGACCTCGGTGATCTCCCAGTCTCGCGGGCGGCCCTGCATGCCGGTGCCGGCAGCCTTGGCCGCGGCCTCCTTGGCCGCCCACCAGCGGGTGAGCTCGCGGTCGCGGTTGCCGTCGGCGACACCGACGGTGGCGAGCAGCTCTCGCTCCGCCTCGGTGAAGGCGGTGGACTCGAAGGACCCAGCACGAGGTTCCACCGGTTCGATGTCCACGCCGACGTCGACGCCCACCGCGGCCAGCGCCACACCCAGGCCTGTGGTGTGGGCGATCGACACCCGGACGTCGAGGTCTCTGGGGACCCGGACGAGTGGCCGCCCGCTCTCGTCGTTCGTGACGCCGACCTCGACCGGGAACAGCGGATCGGAACCGCGCTCACCGAGCAGGTGACGCACGGCGTCCTTGGCGGCGATGCGTCCGAGCAGCCAGGTCCGCTGGACGTTGGGGTTCCGCGAGGCGTATTCGGCCCGCTCAATCCGGCCGAGGAACCGCCGCATGACCACGTCGCGCGACGCGGAGTCGGGCCACCCCTCCTCCACCAGGACCCAGCCACCGGGCCGGGGTTCGGCCAGGATCTTGGTGGGCGAGATGAGCACGTCGAACAGGCGGTCGTCGCTCTGGAACCGACGGTCCTCCCAGCCCTCGATGCGACACCACACCCGGCCCTCGACGGTGAGCTCGAGGTCGGCCCGGACCGACTGCTCCCGGAGGTCGGTGCAGTTCACCACGCAGTCGACCGCGGTGCCCGGGTCGGGGTGCGGGCCGTGGAACGAGATGCGGTCGATCGAGGTGGGCAGCACCAACCGGTCACGGTCGACCCGGGACGCGAACCAGAACCCGAGGAGCTGGCCTGCGTTGTCGAGCAGCGCGCCTGGCGCCCGCTGGCTCTCCAGCCGACCCCTGATGCCGTCGGTGCCGACCTCGTCGAAGGACCGGACGCCCTGGTACTCGGGACCGTGGAACAGCCGTCGCGACGAGTAGAGCTGCTCGACGGGCACCGGCAGGTCGACGTGGCCGCTGATGGGACCCGCGCCGGGTTCGGGAGCGGGTGGGTAGGCGGGGGCGACGCGCACCGTGGCCCGGGCGTGACCGTCGACCGCAGCCTTGATCACCGCCGACCCCGGCTCCGTGACCTGCGCCGCGTCGGTGGCCGCTCGGTCGAGCGAAGCCCGTACGGTGACGGCTGTGGGCGGTTCCACCGCGAGCCACTTGAAGGCCCGCACCGACTCGATGGCGGTGACGACGGTTCCCGGCACCAGCGCCTCGGCCTCGGAGCCGAGCATCTCGAGGATGGCGGTCATGGGCACGAGCGGGAACTCGTCTTCCAGGCACGGCCATCCCGCAGGCTGCTCGTAGAAGGCGTGGTCCCCCCACCACGGCTGCGCGGGAACGGACAGCTCGAGCACGGTCTCGCGGCCGGAAGGGGACGTCTCCGGCGCCACCTCGACCACCCCCTGACCGGCTGCGTCGTCTGATCGTTCGGCGGCCTGGCCGGCCGGGGCCCGCAGGGGGCGACCGCCATCTCGAGCCGCACCGAGCACCTGGTGGGCGGCAGCGGTGGCCTCGTCCAGCGCCGACCGGTACTCCGCCAGCAGCGAACCGGGGGCTCCCTCGAGATCGGCTGGAACGCTCTCGGTCGACCCCACCGGCAGCGGGGTCAGGCCCCGCACCAGCTCGGAACCCAACCGCAACGGGAGGCCCGGTCGACCCGCCGCCGCTTGCACCGATGGCACCGGCTCGGCAGAACCCGCGTGGACCGGAACGACCTCGACGGAGTGGCCGAGCGGGGCGAAGTCGACGTCGACACCGGCGCTCCACAACCCGGCAGCCACCCGCCGGAGCTGACCGACACCGGTCTGCTTGGCGGTGTTGGCCGACACCGAGACGATGTCGTGATCTCGCAACGTGTCGTCGACGAAGCCCACGAGGCTCCCCGTCCCGACCTGCACGAAGGCGCGAACCCCCTGCGAGTGCAGCTCGTCCACCAGCGCCCGGAAGCGCACCGGCTCCACCAGGTGCCGACCGGCCAGCTCGGTGATGGCCCCGGGTTCGTCGGGGTAGGGCGCCACCGACGTGGCCGACCACATCGGAACCTCGGCCGGCACCAGCTCCATCGACGCGAACTGCTCGGCGATGCCCGGCACGTAGGGGGCGAACAGCGGCGAGTGGAAGCCGGAGCGGAACGGCAGCTCCTGGGCCAGCACCTTGCGCTCGCGGGCACGATCCAGCACCTGGCCGATCACGCCGGCCGGGGCGCAGACGACCGACTGGTGGGGGCAGTTCTCGTGGGAGACGTAGGCGTCGTCGATGCCGGCCACCAGGCCCGCCGAGGTGCCGGCGCCGCAGCCGAGGGCCAAGAACACCACGTCGGACACCTCGATGGCGCCCGGCTTCAAGCGATCGAGGAACTGATCGATGAAGGACCGGGGGATCATCCCCGACACGATCTGGCCGGTCCACTCCCCGAGGCTGTGTCCGGCCATCAGGTCGGCCTCGATGCCGAGCCGTCCGAGCGCTTCGGCCAGCAGGCGGCCGACGGCCACGATGCCCTGGCCCTGCTCCTGGAGGCCGTGCTCGCCCCCGGGCAGCCCGCTCCACGCCAGACCGAACTGCTCCGCGACGTCGTCGACCCGAGGTTCGAACACGGGCTCCACGCCCGGGAACAGGAACGCCACCCGGCCACCGCCAGAGACGAGTCCCGACGGATCGAACCAGACGTCGTTGCGTCCCCGGAACGGTGTGCCCCGCTCCAGGACCTTGCGGGCCAGCTTCAGCCGGCGTTCATCGGGGGCCACCACGGCGAGCCGGGCCGGGCCACCGGGAGACACGGGCACGGTGGGTTGGCCGGACGTCCACGCGTCGAGCTGGACCAGCAGATCGGCGGCATCGCGTCCGGCGAGGAGCAGCAGCTCCTCGGTGGCCGGGGGAAACCGGTGCGACACCGAATCCGAAACCGAATTCGAGGGCGCATCAGAGACCGCATCCGGTGCCGCGGCGACCTTCGCCGGGCGGCGCTGCACCACCGGCGACGAGACCGCCGAGGCCCGCTGCCCCGGCGCCTCCGACAGGACCACGTGGGCGTTGATGCCCCCGAAGCCGAACGCGTTGACCCCGGCGATGCGCGGCCCGTCGCCCTCCCACGGCTCGACCTCGGTGACGAGCCGGAACCGGGTGGCGGCCAGAGCCTCGTTGGGATCCTCGACGTGCAGCGTGGGAGGGAGCTCGCCGTGGTGCACGGCGAGCGCCGCCTTGATCAGCCCGGCCGCGCCCGCGGCCGGCATGGCGTGGCCGATCATCGACTTGACCGAGCCGAGCCCAGCCCGTGCGCTGCCGGCTCCGGCCGAGCCGAACACCGTCTGGAGCGTCTCCAGTTCGGTGCGGTCGCCCACCGGAGTGGCGGTGCCGTGGGCCTCGACCAGTCCCACCGAGGACGGGTCGAGCCCGCTGACGCGCCAGGCCGACTCCACCGCCGCAACCTGGCCTTCGGGACGCGGGCTCATCAGGCTCGATGCCCGGCCGTCGCTAGCCACCCCGGTGCCGCGGATCACCGCGTAGACGCGCTGGCCGTCGCGCTCGGCGTCGGCCAGGCGGCGCAGGGCCAAGACGCCGGTGCCCTCCCCCACCAGGATGCCGTCGGCCGCCTCGCTGAAGGGTCGGATGGCGCCGCTGGGCGACAGCGCCCGGAGCTGGGAGAACACGCTCCAAAGGGTCAGGTCGTGGCAGTGGTGGACGCCCCCGGCGAGCACCAGGTCGGCGCGCCCCGAGCGCAGCTGGTCGACGGCCTGATCGACCGCGATCAGCGAGCTCGCGCAAGCGGCGTCGACCGTGTAGGCGGGGCCCTGGAAGTCGAAGCGGTTGGCGATCCGGGATGCGGCCAGGTTGGGAACGAGCCCGATGGAGCCCTCGGGTCGCTCCGGGCCGAGCTGGTCCTGGAACTCGGCCTTCACCTGCTCCAGCCGGTCGTCGTCTATGCCTGGCACCAGGGAGCGCAACACCTCGACCAGTTGCTGCGCGGTCCGCACCCGCTGGTCGAGGCGGGCGACGCCGTCGCCGACGTAGCCGCCGCGACCCAGGATCACAGCGACCCGCCGTGGGTCGAGCGCCTCGTGCACCGAACCGGCGTCTTCCAGAGCGGCCGAAGCTGCGGCCAGGGCCAGGAGCTGGTCGGGCTCGGCCGACTCCATGGCCACGGGCATGATCCCGAAGGCGAGCGGATCGAAGGTGGCGATGTCGTCGACGAACCCGCCGCGGTTGCAGTAGAAGCGGTCGGCGCCCTTGGCGTCGGGGTCGAAGAACACCGGATCCCACCGGGAGGCGGGAACCTCGGTGATGGCGTCGACGCCGGCGCGGATGTTGGCCCAGTAGGACTCGAGCGTGGGCGCGCCCGGGTACAGCGCCGCCATGCCGACGATGGCCACCGCATCGCCGGCCAGGTGCGCAGACCCGTCAGTCACCGGTGGTGAAGCCTCCCACCAGGTCCTCGGCCACCAGCGTGTGGTCGGGCGGTGGGGCGAACGCCTCCGGCGTGCCACGCATGACGACGACCTGGGACCGTCCGTCGGTGGCGGTCAGCTCGTGCAGGAGGGCGCGCACCCCTTCGTCGGGGTCGACCAGGCCGATGCCCCGCCGGGCGTACTCGCGCTCCAGTTCGGCCGACACCATCCCGCCGCCTCCCCACGGACCCCAGTCGACGCTGACGACGTGGCAGCCGTGGCGGCCGTCGTGGGCGCGGGCCAGGGTGTCGAGCGCGTCGTTGGCCGAGGAGTAGTCGACCTGGCCGCGGTTGCCGAAGACGCCGCTCACGCTGCCGAAGAGCGCCACGAAGCGCAGGCCCTCCTGACGGTCGAGGATGGCGCGGGCTCCGTCGACCTTGGTGCCGTAGACGCGGTCGAAGCCGTCGAGGGACTTGTCGCGGATGAAGCGGTCGTCGAGGACCCCGGCGCCGTGGATCACGCCGTCGAGCCGGCCGTGGCGGGTCCGGACGTCGTCGAGCAGCGCGGCGAACTCGGGCGACCGAACGTCGGCCGCCGCGTACTCCACGGAGGGGCACGCCTCGCGGAGGGCGTCGAGCGTGGACCGGATCTCACGGTCGGCTTCGATGCGGTTGCAGGCCGACTCGATCTCGGCGGGGGTGTGCAGCTCTCCGATCTCCAGCAGCACCCGGCGCAGCTCGGAGCGATCGGTGGCCGAAGCGGTCCGCGGATCCTCTTCGGCCGGTTCCTCGGACCGTCCGACCAGGACGAGGTGGCACGGACTGGCCTCGGCCAGGCCCCGTGCCACCCGGGCGGTGATGCCCCGGGCGCCGCCGGTGACCACCACCACGGCTTCGGCATCGAGGTCGAGCGGCACCGGATCAGCGAGATCCTGCGCTTCGCCGACCACCCGAGCCGTGCGCTGCCCGCCGGCCCACGACACCGCTGCGGGGGCGTAGACGTCCATCAGCTCGTCGACCACGACCTCGGCGAAGGGGGTGGGGTCGTCGCGAAGGTCTACGGGTTCGATCTCCAGGGCGCGGATCAGGGCGTCGTGGCGCTCCCTGGCCAGCGACCGCATGAGGCCGGCCACACCGGTGGGCGTTCCGTCGGGGTGCAACGGCACCGACACAGCGACCGCGCGCCGAGCCGTGCCGAGGAGCGCGGGTTGGAGGTCGGCGAACACCGTGCGGGCGTCGGCGGAGGGATCCCCGGCGGTGGTGGACAGGTCGACCACTCCGTTCAGGGCGGCGAGCTGCTCGGATCGGACGGCGGACGGCTCGGCCCGCTCCAGGACGGAGACCGAGGCACCCCTGCCCTCCAGGGCAGCTACGACCGCAGCGGTCAGGTTCTGGTGGCCGGCGACGACACCGATGCTCGAACCGTGGAGGTCGCCCAGGGCCACGGGTGGGGCCAGCGGCTCGGCCAACACGACGAAGCGCTGCGAGCTGACGGGAACCGGTAGGTGGTGCTCGGGCTCGTGGGCGGCGTGGGCCACCGCGGACGCGGCAGCGGAGTCCGGGGACGGCTCCCCGGTGGTCATGCCCTCGATCCAGTCGACTATCGCCCGCAACGACTTGTGCTGGGCCAGCTCCTCCACCAGCTCCTCGTCGACCGCCGATTCGTCGAGGCCGGCCAGACCGATGCGCTCGGCCAGCTCGCCGACGATCTCGATCCGCTTGATGGAATCGATGCTGAGGTCGGCTTCCAGGTCCAGGTCTGGGTCGAGCATCTCGACCGGGTAGCCGGTGCGCTCGCTCACGATGGCCTGCACCTCGCGCATCAGGTCGGCACCGCTGAGGACGGGCCGGTCGGCGGCGCCGGCCGCCGAGGCGCTGCCGTTGCCGTTCACCGAGGTCGAGCCGTTCGAGGCCCCGGCCAGGGCCGGCGTCGTCTCGCCCGGGGCCGAAGCTCCCACCGCAGGCTGTGCCGCCCCCTCGATGTAGCCGGCGAAGTCGTCGAAGTTCGCGGTGGCGGGCACGGCCGAACCCAGGTAGCGCATCATCACGTCTCGCTCGGCCGCCACGATCTGGCGGACGCTGCGGAGGTACTCGAGCACCACGCCGCTGGCGTCGTCGGAACCGGTGGTCATGGAGAGGCCTCCGAAGTCGAGGGTGGGCAGCAGGTCGGCCGGCTGCAGGCTGTTCGGTAGAGGGGTTCCATCGGCCGTGCGGACGAACGCACCGTCGATGGTCCAGTTGGGCGCGGCCACCGGCAGCGACCGGAGGTCGACCGCGGTCGAGCGACCCTCGAAGAGGGCGGTGGGATCCACCGGCACCCCGAGCGCGGCCAGCTCGGCCACCGCCAGAAGGAGGCGGCGCAGACCCGGTTCGCCGGCCACGTCGCAGGCCACCATGGCGTGGGGACGGTCGCCCAGGATCTTGGAGACCTGCTGGGTGAGCACCCGGCCGGGCCCGGCCTCCACGAACACGCGGGCTCCCGCCGCGTACATGGATTCGATCTGGTCGACGAACCGCACGCCCTCGGTGACCTGCTCCGTCAGGAGGCGCGCCACGCTGCTCGCGTCGCCCGCGGGGTAGGGCTCGGCCGTGACGTTGGACCACACGGGGAACGACGGGGCGTGGACGGCGTGCTCGGCGAGGCGCTCCGCGAGCAGGCGTCCGGCCTCGGCGATGACCGGGCTGTGGAACGCGCACGCCACCGGGAGGAGCTTGGCCTTGACGCCATCGGCTTCGAGGGCGGCGACCGCCTCGGTGACCGAAGCCGTGGGACCCGAGATCACGGCCTGGCGCGGCCCGTTGTGGTTGGCCAGCACGAGGTCGGGCCACGGTGCTAGCCGCTCGCCCAGCTCCTCGCGGCTGAGGTTCAGGGCGGCCATGGTGCCCGGGTCTCCACCCGAGCGCTCGATCGCGTCGAGGATCGCTCCGCCGCGGGCGGCGCTCAGTTCGAGCAGGGTGGCGTCGTCGAACGAGCCGGCTGCTGCGAGGGCGGCCAGCTCGCCGTAGCTGTGGCCACCGGCCATGGCGGGCGCGATGCCGAGCCGGCCGAGGATGCGGGTGAGGGCCAGCGACGCCATGCCGAGGGTGGGCTGGGCGACGTCGGTGGCGGTGATGGCCTCGGCCTGGGCGTTCCGCTCCTCGCGGGTGAAGGCGGCCGGCGGGAAGAGCTGGCCGGTCCAGCGCTCGCCGGCCCGCAGGATGTCATCCAGACCGCCGAAGGTGACGAACAGGTCGCTCAGCATGCCGGGACGCTGACTGCCCTGGCCGGGGTAGAGGAACGCCACCTGCGGTGCGTCGCCGGCGTCGGACGCGCCGGCCGTCCCGCCGGCCACGAACGTGCCGGCCCGCGAGTCTGGTGCACCGGTCCGGGCCTGTTCGAGCTGGGCGTGCAGGTCGGCCGGCGAGGCGGCGACGATGGCCACCTGCACGGGGCCCGTACCGGCCAGGGAGACGGCCGCGGCCAGGTCGCGGAGGCGGTGGCGCTGCCCGTCGGGGTCGGTGGCGAGGATCGCAGCCACCGTGGCGGAGAGCTCCGACAGCACGGGCTGGGCCGCCTCGGCGGAGGCGGCGCGGAACAGGAACAGCTCGGCCGGCCAGTGCTCGAGGCCGTGAGCGGGACGGTCACCGGCGTCGTACGACGACAGGAGAGCGTGGAAGTTGGTGCCGCCGAAGCCGAAGGCGCTCACCCCCGCACGCCGGGTCTCCTCGGCCCAGGGTCGGGCCTGGTCGAGGAAGCGGAACGGGCTGGTCGCAGCGTCGTAGTAGGGGTTCGGGTCGACCAGGTTGATGGTGGGCGGCAGCACCGCGTGGTGGATCGCCTTGGCCACCTTCATCAGGCCGGCCAGCCCGGCTGCGCACTTGGTGTGGCCGATCTGCGACTTGACCGACCCCAGCACGGCGGCTCCCGGCTGCACGCCGGCCTCGGCGAACACCTCGGTGAGGGTGGCCATCTCGGTGCGGTCGCCCACCACCGTCCCGGTGCCGTGGGCCTCCACCAGGGAGATCTCGGCCGCTTCGATGCCCGACCGGGCCAGCGCCCGGTGCACCGCCCGCTGCTGGCCCTCCTTGCGGGGCGCGGTGAGGCCGAGGCTCCGCCCGTCGCTCGACCCGGCCACGGCGTCGATCACCGCGTAGATGCGATCTCCGTCGCGCTCGGCGTCGGCGAGCCGCTTCAGGACCACGCAGGCGACCCCCTCGCCGAGGGCGATGCCGTCGGCCGAGGCGTCGAACGTTCGACAGCGGCCGGAGGGCGAGAGCGCGTGGACCGACGCGAACATCAGGTAGTCGTTCAGCCCGTTGTGGAGGTCGGCACCTCCGGCCAGGACGAGGTCGGACTGGCCGGTGCGCAGCTCCTTGCACGCGGCGTCGAGGGCGGCGAGCGACGAAGCGCACGCGGCGTCGACCGTGTAGTTCACTCCGCCCAGATCGAGACGGTTGGCGATGCGGCCGGCGATGACGTTGGCCAGCACGCCCGGGAAGGAGTCCTCGGTGAGCGACGGGAGCCAGCTCTCCAGCGCTTCGGGGATCTCGCCGAAGAGCTGGGGCAGGAAGGCTCGGACGCCGTAGGCGCCACCCAGCTCGTTGCCGGACTCGGAGCCGAACACCACCGACGCCCGTTCCCGGTCGAAGGGTCGGGTGGCGTAGCCGGCGTCGGCCAGGGCGCGGGCCGCCACCTCCAGGCTGAGGAGCTGCACCGGTTCGATCGCGGCGAGCGAAGCCGGCGGGATGCCGTACGCGAGCGGATCGAACCCGATGCGACGGATGAACCCGCCCCACTTCGATGGCGTCTTGCGACCGGCGTCGCGGGTGAACGCGTCGGCGTCGTAGTAGCGGTCGACGTCCCAGCGCTCGGGCAGCACCTCGGTTATGGCATCGGTGCCCGCGACGATCTCGGCCCAGAACTCCTCGGCCCCCACCGCTCCGGGGAAGAACGAATCCATGCCGACGATGGCGATGTTCAGCGGCTCGACCCGCTCCGGCTCGCGCACCGTGACCGGCGAACCGGACCCAGCGGTGGCGATGGCCGCGCTCCCCTCGCTCACCTCGGCGTGCAGGGCGGCGATGGTCGTGACCTGGTGGCGCATGGTGGCCACCTCTCCGATCATGTACATGCCCTCGGAGCGCTGGCGGTGCTCGTCTACCGCCTCGAGGCCCGAATCGCCGCGCACCAGCCCCTTCGAGGCGATCCGCAGGCGCCCGAGGTTGAGCGTCTCCAGCTCCGCCCAGCGGGCGTTCGCCTCCACCCCCTCGGCGATGAGCTCGTCTCGCCGGGCCGCGAAGGCCCGAACGAAGTCGGTCTCCACGCAACGGGTGGCGTGACCCGGTGCCGTCTCCAGCAGGACCGTGGTCTCGCAGGTCACCGCCACGTCCTGGAACGCAGGCTCGATGGCCCCGCCGCTGACGGCCTCTTCGGTGAACAGGTAGGCCGTGCCCATGAGCACCCCGACCTTGGCGCCACGGGCGGCCAGCGGCGCCATGGCGGCGGCGGCCATCGCCGCCGAGCGGGCGTCGTGGATGCCTCCGGCCAGGAGGACCTGGAGGTTCTCCGGATCTGCCACCGCCATGAGCTGTTCGATCTGGGCGTCCCACAGGGCGAAGCTCGAACGGGGCCCTACGTGCCCACCGCACTCCCGGCCCTCGAACACGAACTTGCGGGCGCCGTCCTTGAGGAAGCGGTCGAGCAGCCCGGGTGACGGGACGTGGAGGTAGGTGCCGATGCCCGCGGCCTCCAGCGGCGCAGCCTGCGACGGCCGTCCACCAGCGATCAGGGCCACGGGCGGTGCGATCTCGTGCACCACCTCCAGCTGTTCCGCCCGCAGCTCGGCCGGCACGAAGCCCAGGATCCCGACGCCCCAGGGACGATCGCCGAGCAGCTCGGCGGTCTCGACGAGCAGATCGCGGACCTCGGCTGCGGGAAGCAGCGCCAGCGCCAGGAACGGGAGTCCACCGCCGTCGGCCACCGCGGCCGCGAACGCGGCCCGGTCGCTGACGCGGGTCATCGGCCCCTGGGCTATGGGGTAGCGGGTGCCGTGCGGACCGGCCACGCCTGCACCGGGGGCGAGCGGTGGCGCGGCCGCAGCCGCGGTCAGGTGGTGGGCGATCGAGGCGTTGATCGCCTGGACCACGCCGCCGACCGTGGCGTGCTCGGCCGCCAGGCCGACCGCGAATCCGCCGTCCTGGCCGAACGGCAGGAGCTGGCTCCGCGGGTCGGCACCGATGAGGGCGGCGACGTCGGCGGCAGCGGCGTCGTCGGCCAGCGTTGCTGCGGGCAGGTCGGGCCGCGTGTAGAAGCGGTGACCGCCCACCACGCGGGTCTCGCTGCCGTCCATGGCCTCGAGCGCACGGCGGGCCTGGGGACCGAGACCGCCTTCCTTCAACAGCCCGAGCTGCACGTCGAGCAGCACCCCGGCTCCGCCGCCAGCCACCACCGCCGCCGCCGTGTGCCTGCCGATCCCGCCGCGGACCCAGACCGGGACCCCGAGGTCGAGCACCTGTTGAAGGAGGACGAACGCCTCGGTGGAGCCGACAGGGCCGCCGGCCTCGCATCCGGAGGCCACGATGCCCTCGGCCCCGGCGTCGACCGCCCAGCGGGCGTGCTCGCTCGAGGTCACCTGCGCCACGACCCGCCGGGACGGCGTCACCCACGAGCCGACCAGGGCGCTGACGCGCTCGGCCGAAGCGAGGGGATCGACCGCGACCACCACCGTCGGAACGAGGGCTGCGTCGACCGAAGCGAGGTCGTCGGGCGCCAGGCCGGCACCGGGGCGCGCCCAGAACGAGTCGACCCGCCGGCGCTCCAGTTCCACCAGGAGCCCGGCGAGGGATGACCCGTCGGCGACGTCGAGCACGCCGACGCCGCCTGCCCGCTGTGCGGCGGACACCAGCGACGGATTGGCCCGGCCGCACGGATCGGCTGCCAACACCTGTTCCGGGGGGCACGAGCGCCCGCGCCGGAGTCCGCCGCTGCTTCGGTGGTCCTGCACTCGTGCCTCCTGGTGCACCGCACTGCCGGCCCCGGCTTCCTCGCTGGTTACCGGCCGGTCACTATTGCGATTCGGCAACCTACATGACGGACGTCACCCCGAAAAGCTGCGCTGAGTGGCGAACAGCGG
>JAAZBK010000194.1 GCA_012513855.1 Acidimicrobiales bacterium | reverse complement strand
CCGTCGCCCGAGCAGTTCTCGCAGCGGCCGCCCTTGACGTTGAAGCTGAAGCGGCCGGGCAGATAGCCACGGACCTTGGACTCGGTGGTCTGGGCGAAGAGCTTGCGGACGTGGTCGAAGACGCCGGTGTAGGTGGCCGGGTTCGACCGCGGGGTCCGGCCGATGGGCGACTGGTCGATGTTGATCACCTTGTCGAGGTTCTCGATTCCGGTGACCTTCCGGTGCAGGCCCGGCGGGGTCTTCGACCGGTAGATCTTCTGCATCAGCGACCGCAGCAGGATGTCGTTCACCAGGGTCGACTTGCCCGAGCCGGACACTCCGGTGACGGCGACGAACTGACCGAGCGGGAACGCGACGTCTATCCCCTTGAGGTTGTGCTCGCGCGCGCCCAGCACCTTGACCTCCGTACCGGTGGACGGCCGGCGGGTGGACGGCACCGGAATCGACCTCTTGCCGGCCAGGTACTGGCCGGTGAGCGACGACTTGTTCTTCAGCAGCTGCTTGACGGTGCCGGCGTGGACCACGGCTCCACCGTGCTCCCCTGCTCCCGGTCCGATGTCGACCACGTAGTCGGCAACCGCGATGGTGTCCTCGTCGTGCTCGACGACGAGGACGGTGTTGCCGAGGTCTCGTAGGCGCTGGAGCGTGTCGATCAGGCGCCGGTTGTCGCGCTGGTGCAAGCCGATCGACGGTTCGTCGAGCACGTACAGGACGCCCACCAGGCCCGAGCCGATCTGGCTGGCCAGTCGGATCCGCTGCGCCTCTCCGCCGGCGAGCGTGGCCGACGAGCGGTGGAGCGACAGGTAGTCGAGCCCCACGTCGAGCAGGAAGCCGAGGCGGGCGTTGACCTCCTTGAGGATCGGGTCGGCCACGATCCGGTCGCGATCGGAGATCTCCATCTGGGCGAACAGCTCGCTGGCCTCGCGTATCGAGACCGAAGCGATGTCGTGGATGCTGCGACCGTCGACGGTGACCGCGAGGGTGAACGGCTTGAGCCGGGCACCGTTGCAGTCGGGGCAGGGCACCTCGCGCATGTAGCCCTCGAACTGCTCGCGCTGGCTGTCGGAGTCGGTGTCGGCGTGGCGCCGCTGGATCCAGGTGATGGCACCCTCGTAGGTGGCGTTGTAGGACCGGACCCGGCCGAACCGGTTCTTGTAGCGGACCTGCACCTTGCCGGCACCGGCCCCGTACATGAGCAGCTTCTGCTGCTTGGCCGTGAGCTTCGCCCACGGCGCGTCCATCGGGATGCCCTTCTCCTCGCAGATCGACTCCAGCAGGCGCTGGTGGTACTGGAGGTGGCCGCCGGCCCACGGCGAGATGGCCCCGCCGGCCAGGGTCTGGTCCGGATCGGGTACCACCAGCTCGACGTCGACCTCGTACTGGGTGCCCAGCCCGTCGCAGCGGGGACAGGCGCCGTAGGGCGAGTTGAACGAGAAGTTGCGGGGTGCGAGCTCCTCGTAGGAGGCGCCGTCGACCGGGCAGGCCAGGTGCTGGGAGAAGGTGAGCCGTTCGCCCTCTCCCTCTCCTTCGCGTGGCACCAGCTCGACCTCGGCCACCCCTTCGGCCAGGGCCAGCGCGGCCTCCAGCGAATCGGTGAGGCGCCGCTCGATGCCCTCTCGCCGCACCAGGCGGTCGATCACCACCTCGATGTGGTGGACCTCGTAGCGCGCCAGCTCCACGTCGGCGGGCAGGTCGTACATCTCGCCGTCGATCCGGACCCGGGCGTAGCCCTGGGCCGTGAGGTCGGCCAGCAGCGTGTCGTAGTTGCCCTTGCGGCCCCTGACTACCGGCGCCAGCACCTGGAACCTGGTGCCCTCCGGCAGATCCAGCACGCGGTCGACGATCTGCTGGGGCGTCTGCCGGGAGATCACCACCCCGTGCTCGGGGCAGTGCGGCACGCCGATGCGGGCGTAGAGGAGCCGGAGGTAGTCCCAGACCTCCGTGACGGTTCCCACGGTGGAGCGAGGGTTGCGGCTGGCCGACTTCTGATCGATCGAGATGGCCGGCGACAGGCCCTCGATGAAGTCGACGTCGGGCTTGTCCATCTG
>JAAZBK010000193.1 GCA_012513855.1 Acidimicrobiales bacterium | reverse complement strand
GGCGGGTTCGGTCGTGTGGGCACAGGTGGGTCTGTGGGGCGGTGGTCTGCCCACGCGATCGGTGCGGGCCGCGGCGGTGGCGGTGGCGAACGGCGACGACGGTGCGATGATGCAGGCCATGCGAACCGACCTGCCGCCGATGGACACCGCAGCCCGAGCCGATGCGCTCCGTGCCGCCATGGAGGCGGCCGAGGTCGACGTGCTCCTGGTGACCGAGCTGGCGAACATCCGCTACCTGACCGGGTTCACCGGATCGGCGGCCCGGCTGGTGGTCACCCCCGACGCGCTCACCTTCGTGACCGACGGGCGCTACGGCCAGCAGTCCGAGGCCCAGCTGGCTGCGGCCGGCGTCGAGGCCGCCATCGAGGTGGCCGGCGGACAGGGTCAGCGCGAGGCGATCGAGGCGGCGGTGGCGGCGGCGTCGGGCAGTCGCCTGGGGCTGGAGGCCGGCTCGGTCACCTGGGCCGCACAGCGGACCTACGCGGAGTGGTTCGAGTCGAGCGAACTGGTTCCGACCACCTCTCTGGTGGAGGGCCTCAGGAAGGTGAAGGACGCCGGTGAGGTGGCTCGCATCGAGGCGGCGTGCGGGATCGCCGACGCGGCGCTGACCGAGGTCCGCCACCGTCTGGCCGAAGGCCCCACGGAGGCCGAGTTCGGTCTGGAGCTGGACGCCACCATGCGACGCCTCGGCGCCGAGGACGTGAGCTTCGAGACCATCGTGGCCGCCGGTCCCAACGGGGCGCTGCCACACCACCGCCCGTCTGATCGGACGATCGCGGAGGGAGACCTGGTGGTGATCGACTTCGGCGCGCTGCTCGACGGCTACCACAGCGACATGACCCGGACGATCATGGTGGGGGAGTGGACGCCGACCCAGCAGCGGATGTTCGAGGTCGTCCGGGACTCTCAGGCTGCAGGCGTGGCAGCGGTGGCGGCCGGGGTCGAGACCGAGGCGGTCGACAAGGCGTGCCGCGACGTCATCGACGAGGCCGGCTGGGGCGATGCCTTCATCCACAGCACCGGCCACGGAGTGGGCCTCGACATCCACGAGGCGCCGTCGGTGGCGGCCACGGCATCGTCGGAGCTGGCGGCCGGGCACGTCGTGACGGTCGAGCCCGGCGTGTACCTGAGCGAGCACGGCGGGGTGCGCATCGAGGACACCGTGGTCGTGACCGCCGACGGATGCCGGACCCTCACCCTCGCCACCAAGTCGCCCTCGATCTGACGGCGCATTCGGCGCCCACGACCCCTGCACTTCTGGCCGGAACCGGCGCTCCGGTAGCGTGGTGGGCCGCCCCTCGGGGCAAAACCGCAACACCGACCGTCCCGAAGGAACGCCACCGATGGCCATCACCACCAACGATCTCAAGAACGGCATGAGCCTCAACCTCCCGGAGGGGCTCTTCCAGGTGGTCGAGTTCCAGCACGTCAAGCCGGGTAAGGGTGGTGCGTTCGTCCGCACCACGCTCCGCAACGTCCGCACGGGCAACCAGCTCGACAAGACCTTCCGGGCCGGCGAGAAGGTCGAGCAGGCCATGATCGACAAGCGCGACATGCAGTACCTGTACCGCGACGGCGCCGACTACGTGTTCATGGACAGCGAGACCTACGAGCAGCTCAACGTGAGCCCCGCGTCGCTCGGGCCAGCCGCCGACTACCTGCGCGAGACCGACTCCGCGGTGCTGCAGATGTACGGCGACGAGATCGTCGGCGTCGACCTGCCCGCCGCGGTCGAGCTGGTGGTGGCCGACACCGAGCCCGGGGTCCAGGGCGACCGCGTCTCGGGCGCCCGCAAGCCCGCCACGCTCGAGACCGGCAAGGTCGTCCAGGTGCCGCTGTTCGTCAACGTGGGCGACAAGCTCCGCATCGACACCCGTTCCGGCGAATACATCACGCGGGCCTAGGCGTCCGTGCCAGAACCCGACCAAGGTCCCGTTCCCGCCGAACTGGCGCTCGGCGACGACGACGTCGTCGAAGGCGTCGAGATCGTTCCCCACGACGAGCGACCCGACCCATCCGATCGCACCTCGGGCTTCGACGGCATCGGAACCCGTCGAGAGGCGCGCGAACGGGCCCTGGCGCTGCTGTTCGAGGCCGAACAGCGCGGCCTCGACCCGCTCGTCGACATCTTGACGGAGCTCTCGATCGACCCCGACGAGTACACGCGCGAGCTGGTCACCGGCGTGAGCGCGTACCACCGGGAGCTGGATGCCCACCTGTCGCGGCTCTCGTCCTCGTGGCCGCTGGACCGCATGCCGGCCATAGACCGGGCGCTGCTGCGGATGGGCGCCTACGAGCTGAGCCACACCGAGGTCCCCGTCGGCGTGTGCATCTCCGAGGCCGTCGAGCTGGCCAAGCGCTACTCGACCGACGACTCCCACCGCTTCGTGAACGGCATGCTCGCCGCAGTGGCGAGCGAGGTCCGTGCGGATCAGACAGACTGACCGACATCAGCGATCCGCCTCCCCCTCCAGGTGAAGGAACACCCCCTCCACCGCCCAAGCCTCCGTTCACGCTGCCCTGGCCGCCGTTGGTGCGCGGAGAGGTGGCGTTGCGCCCGTGGGGGGCCACCCCCAAGGACCCCGAATACCTGGCTGCTGCATGGGCCGATGCAGACATAGCGAAGTTCTGCAAGGCCCCAGACGACCGGAGCCGCGAGTTCGCCGGCCGGTGGATCGAGAAGGAGCCGGTGCGGCGGGACAAGGGCTCATCGGTCGACCTGTGCATCATCAAGGTCGGAGAACCCGAGGTGATCTACGGCGAGGTGGGCATGGTCCTGGCCGAGCCGGGCCGGCGGTGGGCGGAGCTGGGCTTCTGGCTGTTCCCGGGGGTGCGTGGAGCCGGAATCGCCACCTCCGCCGTCGGGGTGTTCAGCGACTGGGCCGTGGCCTTCCAGGGCATAAACCGGATCTTCGCCCGCATCCACCCCGACAACCCGCGGTCGCAGGCCGTGGTGGAGCGCTGCGGCTACGAGCGGGTGGGTGAACTGGCCGACGGCACGGTGGTGTGGGCGTTCGACGTCAAGTAGCGCCACCCGGTCCGGCCGGTGCGGGGCTGCGGCCGACGCCGGACGATCCTGGTAGCCTCTGCTCCTGACCGTGAAGCGGGTCCCGTGAGGCCCGAACGGACAGGAGATGGCCGATGGCCGAGCGAGAACGACGTCAGGCGCCCCCGTACGGGGGCGTTTTCCATCCCCGCACCCGCGTGATGGACAGCGCCGACATCCAGCGGGCGGTCTGGCGCATGGCCCACGAGATCATCGAGGCCAACCAGGGCCTCGACGACGTCGTGCTGGTGGGGCTGCAGACCGGCGGCATCCCCATAGCAGCTGCCCTGGCCGACGCGCTCGGATCGATCGACGGGCACGACATCGAGCTGGGCAGCCTCGACGTGGCCTTCTACCGCGACGACATCGGGCTGCGGCCGGTGCTCCCCGAGGCCGTCACCGACATCCCGTGGAACCTCGACGGCAAGATCGTGGTGCTGTGCGACGACGTGCTGTTCACCGGTCGGACCATCCGGGCGGCCCTCAACGCCCTGAACGACTACGGGCGGCCGCGCATCGTCCAGTTGGCGGTGATGGTCGACCGCGGTCACCGGGAGCTGCCGATCAGGCCCGACTACGTGGGCAAGAACCTGCCGACCCGGCGAGACGAGGTGGTCGACGTCCACGCCGAAGGGGTCGACCTCGGGGAGATGGTGCGATGAACCGCCACCTGCTCGGCATCGGCGACCTGGGCGGAGCCGAGGGGATCGACGAGGTGATGCGGCTCACCGACTCGTTCGTGGAGGTGTCGAACCGGGCGATCCCGAAGGTGCCCGCCCTACGGGGCAAGACGGTGGCCTGGCTCTTCTACGAGGACTCGACCCGGACCCGCCTGTCGTTCGAGACGGCCGCCAAGCGGCTGTCGGCCGACACCATGAACTTCTCGGTGAGTTCGTCGTCGGTCAAGAAGGGCGAGTCGCTGAGGGACACCGCCCGCACCATCGAGGCCATGGGCATCGACGCCATCGTGGTCAGGCACGCGTCGGCAGGGGCACCCCACCGGATCGCCGGGTGGGTAGATGCCGCGGTGGTGAACGCTGGCGACGGCTGGCACGAACACCCCACCCAGGCGCTGCTCGACTGCTACACGATCCGCCAGCACCTGGGGGGCCTCGAAGGTCGTCACATCGCGATCATCGGCGACATCAAGCACAGCCGGGTGGCCCGCTCCGACGTGATGGCGTTCGCGGCGATGGGGGCCGAGGTCACCCTCGTCGCACCGCCGACGCTCCTGCCGCCGAGCCTCGAAGGGTGGCCGGTGAAGGTGAGCCACGACCTCGACGCCGTGCTCCCCACCGTCGACGTCGCCTACCTGTTGCGCATGCAGCGGGAGCGCATGACCGAGTCGCTGCTCCCGTCGCTGCGTGAGTACACAGCGGTCTACGGGCTCACCAGCCGGCGGGTCGAGTTGCTGAGCGACGACGCGGTGGTGATGCACCCGGGACCGATGAACCGTGGGGTGGAGATCGCGGCCGAGGTGGCCGACCTCCCCCGATCCCTCATCCTCGATCAGGTCCGCAACGGCGTGGCGGTGCGCATGGCCGTCCTATACCTCCTGCTCGGCGCGGGATCCGACCTGGTGGCGGCCACCCCCGGATCGCCGTCGTCGAGTCCGCCTGCGTCCGACGAGACCACCGATCCCACCGACCTTCCGACGGACCCTCCAGGAGCCCCAAGGTGACCGAAGCCGCAACACTCGTGATCAAGGGCGGCCGGGTGGTCGACGCGTCGGGCGAGCGTGACGCCGACGTGGTGGTGGTCGACGGGCGGATCGCCGCGGTCGGTGCCGACCTCAGCGCCGACCGGACGCTCGACGCCTCCGGCTGCATCGTGGCTCCCGGACTGGTCGACCTGCACTCGCACCTGCGCGAACCGGGCAAGGAAGAAGCCGAGACGGTGGAGACCGGTGCCCGCGGCGCGGCTCTCGGCGGCTACACGGCCATCATCGCCATGCCCAACACCACCCCGGCCATCGACTCCGCGGCCGTGGTTCGACAGGTCCTGGAGCTGGGCCGGACGGCACCGTGCGACGTGTTCACGTCGGGAGCGATCACCGTCGACCGGGCAGGGGAGCAACTCGCTCCCATGGCCGAGATGGCGGCGCTGGGGGTCAAGATCTTCACCGACGACGGCGCCGGCGTGCAGGACAACAGGCTGATGCGCCGGGCCATGGAGTACGCATCGGGGCTGGGCGTCACGCTCGCGCAGCACTGCGAGGACGACGCGCTGTGCGGCGGCGGCCACATGCACGAGGGCGAGTGGTCGGCCCGGCTCGGCATCGCGGGCCAGCCGGCCGAGGCAGAGGAGCTGATGGTGATGCGAGACATCGCCCTGGCCCGCCTCACCGGGTGCCGCATCCACTTCCAGCACCTGTCGACCGCCCGATCGGTGGCCATGGTGCGCGAGGCCATCACCGCCGGGCTCCCGGTCACCGCCGAGGCGACACCCCACCACTTCACGCTCACCCACGCGGAGTGCGCCGGGTACGACCCCGTGTTCAAGGTGAACCCGCCACTGCGCACCGAGGCCGACGTGGCCGCGGTCAAGGCCGGGCTTCTCGACGGCTCCATCGCCACCATCGCCACCGACCACGCGCCGCACACCACCGAGAGCAAGGAGCTCCCGTTCGACCAGGCCCCTCCGGGGATGCTCGGCCTCGAGACCGCGCTCGCGCTGGCGATCACCGAGCTCGACCTGAGCATCACCCAGGTCCTGGCCGCCTTGTCGTGGGTGCCCGCCCGGGTGGCCGGAATCGACGATGTCCATGGCCGTCCGGTGGCCGAGGGCGAGCCGGCCAACCTGTGCGTCATCGACCCCGAGGTGACCTGGGTGGTCGACGGGGCGCAGATGGCGAGTCGCAGCACCAACACCCCGTACCAGGGACGCGAGGTGCGGGGTCGGGTGCGCCACACGGTGCTCCACGGCGAAGCGGTTGTGGTCGCCGGCGAGCCGCAGCGCTGACCGACCCCCTTCGAGGCCGGCAGCGTCCCATCGGATGCAGCGGTGAGGGTACGGTGCCCGCTCGGGACCACCGGCCGAAGGGGATCTGGAGAGTGACCGATATCCGAGCGGTGGATTGGGCCAACGGACCCGAGGCAGGGATGGTGCTGTTGGACCAGACCCTCCTACCCGGTGAGGAGCGCTTCGTGGTGTGCGCCACGGTCGACAGCGTGGTCGACGCCATCGAGCGCCTGGTGGTGAGGGGCGCCCCCGCGCTCGGCGCCGCCGGAGCGTTCGGCGTGGCGGTCGCGGTGGGAGAGGGGGAGCGGCGCGGCTGGACCGACGTCGAGCTCCGCACCCAGGTCCAGCGGATCCGCGACTCGCGTCCCACCGCCGTCAACCTGGCATGGGGAGTCGACCGGGCCGCGGCCAGGATCGGTGCCGGGCTCGACGCGGTCATCGCCGAAGGCCGGGCCCTGGCCGACGAGGACCGGGCGGCCAACCGTGCCCTCAGCAGGCACGGTGCCGACTGGATCCTCGACGCTCTGACCGAGCGAGCCTCCGACGGACCGGTTCGGGTGCTCACCCACTGCAATGCGGGCGCCCTCGCCACCACCGGATGGGGCACCGCCCTCGGGGTGGTGCACGAGCTCCACGACCGGGGCGTGCTCGGGCGGGTGTACGCCGATGAGACCCGGCCGCTGCTGCAGGGAGCCCGGCTGACGGCATGGGAGCTCGCGCGCCTCGGGATCGACCACGTGGTCCAGGTCGACTCAGCGGCCGCCAGCACCATCCTCGGCGGGAACGTCGACGTGGCGGTGGTCGGTGCCGATCGGATCGCGGCCAACGGCGACGCCGCCAACAAGATCGGAACCCTCGGCGTGGCGCTCGCCTGCGCCGACGCGGGCATCCCGTTCGTGGTCGCCGCGCCGACGTCCACCGTCGACGTCGCCACTGCGTCGGGGGCCGACATCCGCATCGAGCTGAGAGATGGTCACGAGGTGGTGTCCTGGGCCGGCTCGGCCACTGCCCCGGCCACCACCACCGGGTTCAACCCGGCGTTCGACGTGACCCCGGCCCGCCTCATCTCCGCGATCGTCACCGAGGTCGGCGTGGAGACCCCCGGTGACGGCTCCAACACGATCTTCCGGGCAACCGGGCCATGACCCTCCCCACCACACGGAGCCACCGATGACAGAGGCCGTTCCCGAACCGCTAGCGGCGTTGGTCGAGAGGTCCCGCCGCATCGGTGCCGACCCCCGCCTCGTGCTGCACGGCGGCGGCAACACCTCCGCCAAGGGCACCCTCACCGACCACCTCGGGCGGGAGCAGGACGTCCTCTGGGTCAAGGGATCGGGATCCGACATGGGCACCTCGGTGCCCCGCGACTACCCCGCCCTGCGCCTGGCCGACCTCACCGCGCTCTCGTCGATCGACGAGATGACCGACGACCAGATGGTGGCCTTCGTGGCGCGGGCGCTGATCGACCCGTCGTCGCCCCGGCCATCCATCGAGACCCTCCTGCACGCCTTCGTGCCACGCACCCACATCGACCACGTCCACGCCGACTCGATATGCGCGCTCACCAACCACCGCGACGGCCGCCAGGTGGTGGCCGAGGTGCTGGGCGACGGCTACGCGTACGTCGACTGGGTGATGCCCGGGTTCGACCTGGCCAAGGTGGTGGGCAAGCTGGCCGACCACGAAGGCGTGGTCCTGGCCAACCACGGCCTGTTCTGCTGGAGCGACGACAGCGACGACTGCTACCGCCGCACCATCGACGCCGTCCGCAGGGCCGACGAGCACATCGCGGCCACGGGGCTGTCGACCGCCGGCGCCCGGCGGGTGGGCGACCTCGACGCCGCCTACACCGAGCGCGTGCTGGTCAACCTGCGCGGCGCGGTGAGCGCCCGCTCACCCAAGGTGCTGTTGGTCGACGAGCGGCTGAGAGATGTGGCCGACCGGGCCGACGTCGACACGATCGTGGCGGCGGGCGTGTCGTCGGCCGATCACATGCTGCGCATCAAGCCGTGGTCGGCGGTCGTTGCCGAGCCGGTGGGTCCCGAGTCCGTGCGCCGCGCGGTGTCGGACTACGTGGAGCGCTACACCGCGTACTTCGAACGCCACCGCCACGAGGTGCCCGACGGGTTCGGCATGCACGACCCCGCTCCGGTGGTGACGTTGGTCCCCGGGCTGGGAGCGGTGGCTGCGGGACCCGACCACCGGACAGCTCAGGTGGCGGCTGACGTGGCCGACGCCACCCACCACGTGGCCACCACCATCGCCGACTCGCTCGGCGACCCCGTGCCGCTCCCGGAGGACGAGATCTTCCGCTTCGACTACTGGCCGATGGAGCTCTACAAGCTCACCCTCAAACCGCCGCCCAAGGCCCTGGCCGGCCGGGTGGTGGTGGTCACCGGGGCGGCGTCGGGGATCGGGCGGGAAGCGGCGCTCCAGCTCGCCTCCCACGGGGCCAGCGTGGTGCTCGCCGACCTCGACGACGAGGGGCTGGGTGCCACCGCCGACCTGATCGACGCCGCCGGCGGACCCGCTCCGCGCACGGTGGCGGGAGACCAGTCCGACCCCGATGTGGTCTCGGCCACGGTGTCGGCCGCGGTGCGCACCTACGGCGGGCTCGACGGGATCGTGGCCAACGCCGGCATCGCCGTCACGGGCCAGCTCGACGAGATCACCCTCGAGGAGTGGGACCGGGCCCTCCGCATCAACCTGTCCAGCGCGTTCCTCCTCACCCGGGCGGCTCTCCCCGTCCTGAAGGAGCAGGGCATGGGCGGGTCGCTCGTCTACGTCGCGTCGAAGAACGCGTTCGGGCCCGGGGCGGGCTTCGGCGCCTACTCGGTGTCGAAGGCGGGCATGGTCCAGCTGATGCGGATCGCTGCGTTGGAGGGTGGCCCGCACGGGATCCGGGCCAACGCGGTGAACCCCGACGCGGTCTTCTCCGGATCGCGGCTCTGGGACGGCGGCCTGCGCGAGGAGCGGGCCGAGGCCCATGGGATCGCTCCGGAGTCCCTCGAGGAGTTCTACAAGGATCGCAACATCCTGCGTCGCTCGGTCACCACCGGCGACGTCGCCCAGACCGTCGTCCACCTGTTCGGCGATGCGTCGTCCCGCACCACCGGAGCCGTCGTCCCCGTCGACGGCGGCGTAGCCACGGCATTTCCCCGCTGACCAGAGGAGCCCGACCATGAGCGCGCCCGCCACCGACCCCGCAACCGACCCGACGATCGGCTACGAGGTGCTCTCGGCCGAGAGCGCTCCCACCTACGTGGCCTCCCGGCCCGACCTGGCCGAACTGCTCGACACCGACCGCCTGGCCCGGGTCGAGGAGGTCGGCGACGGAAACCTGAACCTGGTGTTCATCCTCACCGACGTCGACGGCAGGGGAGTGGTGCTCAAGCAGGCGTTGCCCTACATGCGCCTCGTGGGCCCCGACTGGCCCATGCGGCCCGATCGGGCTCGGTTGGAGGCCGAGATCACCAGGGTCCACAGCAGGGTCGCCCCCGGACTCGTGCCCGCCATCTACTCGTACGATCCGGACCGCTACCTGATCGCCATGGAGGACCTCTCCGACCATCGGGTCTGGCGTGGACTGCTCAACGAGGGCCAGCGCCACGACGGCGTGGCCGAGGCGATGGGCCGCTACGTGGCCTCGGTGGCCTTCGGCACCTCTCCGCTAGGGATGGATCCAGAGGAGCAGAAGGCGCTGGCGGCGAGCACGTCGAACGGCGAGCTGTGCCGCATCACCGAGGACCTCGTCTTCACCGAGCCCTACGTCGATGCCGGTCGCAACCAGGTCCTTCTCGAGAACGAGGTCGACGCGGCCGAACTGGCGGCCGACACCGAGATGGTGGAGGCCATGGGTCTCGCCAAGTGGAAGTTCATGACCGAGGGCGAGGCGATCATCCACGGTGACCTGCACACCGGCTCGGTGATGGTCCGTGGAACGGGTCCCGACGGTGCCCCCGGCGACGGCTCCTCCTCGGCACGGGCGATCGACAGCGAGTTCGGCTTCTGCGGGCCGGTGGCGTTCGACATCGGAGCTCTCTGGGCGAACTACCTGATCGCGGCCAACCGCGGCGCCGCTCTGGGCGATGGCGTCCAGCGAGACTGGTGCCTCGACCTCGTGCCGCGCACCTGGTCGGCGTTCGAGGCCGAGTTCCGTCGCAGGTGGCCGGAGCGGCTCGACCCACGGGTCTGGCACGACGACCTGG
>JAAZBK010000192.1 GCA_012513855.1 Acidimicrobiales bacterium | reverse complement strand
GCCGACGCCGCTCTCGAGGAGCTGGCCGAGCGGGTGGCGGCCAACACCTGAGGGGACCGCCGACGGTCGTGGGGTAGGTCGTCCGTGGACCGTCGGACCGGACCGTGGGTACCGTGGCAGGCAACGCGGAGCCACACGGACCCGTGGGACAGGGGATCGCCATGACCACCACCGCCGACACCGCTCCCGCATCCATCGCCGAGACGGTCGACCGGTTGCGGGCGACCTTCGATTCCGGGCGGACCAGGGAGATCGAGTGGCGACGCCGTCAGCTCAGGGGGCTCATCGACCTCGTCGAGCAGAACGAGCAGCGCCTCATCGATGCGATGGTCGCCGATCTGGGCAAGCCCAGGTTCGAGGCCTGGCTCACCGACCTGCTCACCACCCGCGACGAGGCCAAGTTCGCGTTGGACCACCTGTCGCGCTGGGTGGCGCCCACCCGCTACCCGGTGCCGATGATGGCCAAGCCCGGCAAGGCGTGGACCGAACCTCAGCCGGTGGGCGTGGTCACCGTCATCGCTCCCTGGAACTACCCGGTCCAGCTCCTGCTCGCACCCCTCGTAGGAGTCCTGGCGGCCGGCAACTGCGCGGTGCTCAAGCCGTCGGAGCTGGTGCCCGAGACGTCGCGCACCATCGCGGAGCTGGTGCCACACCACCTCGACCCCGAGGCCGTGGCGGTGGTCGAGGGCGGGGTCGACGTCACCACCGAGCTTCTCGACGTGCCGGTCGACCACGTGCTGTTCACCGGTAGCACGCGGGTGGGCAAGGTGGTCATGGCCGCTGCCGCCAAGAACCTCACGCCGGTCACGCTGGAGCTGGGCGGCAAGAGCCCCACCATCGTGGCCGCCGATGCCAACCTCGAGGTGGCCGCCCGCCGGGTGGCCTGGGCGAAGTTCCTCAACGCCGGCCAGACGTGTATCGCTCCCGACTACGTGCTGGTCGAACGTTCGGTGGCGTCGCGCTTCACCTCCCTGGTGGTCGACGAGCTGGCCACGTTGCGCGACGAGGCGGAGGCGACCTCGATCGTCAACGCCGACCACGTCCGGCGGCTCGAGGGCCTGCTCGACGGCCACGGCGGTGAGGAGCTCCTCCCCCGCAAGGTCGACCCGTCGTCGCGCGTGCTCGCCCCGGTCGTGGTGCGCGAGCCCGACCCGTCCTCACCGTTGATGCAGGAGGAGATCTTCGGACCGCTGCTGCCGGTGCTGACGGTCGACTCGATCGACGACGCCATCGCCTTCGTCCAAGCCCGGCCCCGACCCCTGGCGCTGTACGTGTTCACCGAGTCGGCCGAGACCGAACGAGCGGTCCTCCAGCGCACCATCGCCGGTTCGGTGTGCGTCAACCACCTCATCTACCAGGTGGCGGTGCCATCGCTGCCGTTCGGCGGGGTGGGCCCGAGCGGCATCGGTTGCTACCACGGCAAGGCCGGTTTCGACACCTTCAGCCACCACAAGCCGGTGCTCCGCCGGCCGACCAAAGGCGACCTCAAGGCCGCCTACCCGCCCTACCCCCAGGTGGCGCAGAAGGTGATGCGTCGCATCGCCCGCTGGCCCTCGCGGCGGTAGGAGGGCGACGCCGTCAGACGCCGGCGTCGGACAGAGACTGGTATGCCGCCATCACGAGGGTGGCCCCCCGGAGATCGCCCACCAGAGAACCGGCCATGCGGTTCATGACGTAGGAGACGGTCATCTCGGCGTCGACGTCGATCACCGCGATGCTGCCGCCCCAACCGCCCCAGAAGCAGGCGCGCTCGTTCGGGCTGAGCGGGATCATCTCGTTCGTCAGCCCGAAGCCGGTACCGAGTCGCATCTCGATGCCGAGCACGGCCTCGGGACCGTTGTGCTGCTCGACGAAGATCTGCTCGACCCCCTCGGGCGAGAGGAGCCTGACCCCGTCGACCTCGCCGCCGCATGCGATTGCGCTGTGGACCCGGCCCACGGCGCGGGCGTTGCCGATGCCGCCGGCGGCGGGGATCTCGGCAGCCCGCCAGTCGCGGGTGTTGGGCTCGGCGCCGGTTGCCGGGCAGCTCAGCAGGATGCGCATGGGAAGGGAGTCGAAGTCGAGCCCCTCGACGTCGGCGATGCCCGCGTCGGGTGGCACGATCGGCGCGTAGCGGTGGTCTTCGTTCTCGGGCAGGCCGATGTGGAAGTCGGCGCCGAGGGGCTCGGCGACCTCTTCGCGGAAGAAGGTCCCGATGCTGCGACCTGTGATCCGGCGCAGGATCTCGCCTTCGAGGTGGCCCTGGCAGAGCGCGTGGTAGCCCGACATGGTGCCCGGCTCCCACCACAGCGGACCGGCCGCCAGCACCGAGGTGGCCTTCTCCCAGTCGTAGAGGTCGGTCACGGCGATGGCGGGGTCCCAACCCGGGACCCCCGACGTGTGCCCGAGAACCTGGGCGGTGGTCACCTGGTCCTTGCCGTTGGCCTTGAACTCGGGCCAGTAGCGGGCGATCGGGGCGTTGAGGTCGAGCTCGCCGCGGTCGGCCAGCATCAGCATGCAGATGGCCGCCATCGTCTTGGTGGTCGACCACACGTTGGTGATCGAATCCCTGTCCCACGGTGTGCCGTGGTCGTCGGCGTCGCCGGCCCACAGGTCGACGACGGGTTCGCCGTGGAGCGTCACCGCAACGCTCGCTCCTCGTTCCAGGCCCTGCGCGAAGTGCTCGGCGAACTGGGCCTTCACCGGTGCGAAGTCGTCGCGGCAGAACCCCTGGATCTCGGTCATCGGTCTTCATCCCCTTGCGTGGCCGAACGGCGGGTGACCTTAGCGTCGGCGCCCGTCGGGGCCTCGCCCGGAGCGCGGTGGTTGAAGTTTTGACTCTCATCCCTAGCCTGAACCCATGACCAACTCCGTGGCGAGCCCCGTACTGCAGACCGTGCCCCTCGGCCCGCGGTGGCCGATGTTGGATCCCTTCCTCTTCTGCGCCCACCACGACGATGCCTACCCGGCGGGCAACGAGCACCTGGCGCCGGCGGTGCCGCTCGGCGACCGCGACATGGGCCAGGACTTCTCGGGGCTCGACGGGTTCAGCATGTACCACGGCCAAGAGGTTCCGGGCTTCCCCAACCACCCGCATCGTGGCTTCGAGACCGTCACGTTCGTCCGCAAGGGCATCATCGACCACGCCGACTCCCTCGGCGCCGCGGCCCGCTTCGGGCGGGGCGACGTCCAGTGGCTCACCGCCGGCGGTGGAATCGTGCACTCCGAGATGTTCCCCCTCCTCGAGAGCGACTCGCCGAACCCGCTCGAGCTGTTCCAGATCTGGCTCAACCTGCCGGCCTCCGACAAGATGGTCGACCCCTACTTCACGATGTTCTGGGACGAGGACATCCCTCGAGTGGAGGCGATCGACCCCGACGGCCGCACCACCGTGGTCACGGTGATCGCAGGAAAGCTCGGTTCGATCCCGCCCCACGACCCGCCACCCAACTCGTGGGCGTCACGGTCCGAGGCCGACCTCGCCATCTGGCACATAGACCTCGAGCCGGGAGCCACGTGGGAGCTTCCCGCCGCCGAGGGTGGCGACGACACCCTGCGCGTCCTGTACGTGTTCGAGGGCGACACCGTGCGCGTGGCCGACGTGGAGGTGGCCAACGACCACGGCGTCCAGTTGGCGGGCGGATCCTCGGTGCAGCTCCGGGCCGGCGAGGCCCGGGTCGAGGCCCTGTTGCTCCAGGGCAAGCCGCTGAACGAACCGGTGGCTCAGTACGGCCCCTTCGTGATGAACACCCAGGCCGAGATCCAGCAGGCGTTCAGCGACTACCAGGCCACCGGCTTCGGCGGGTGGCCCTGGTCGAGCCCCGACCCCGACCACGGTCCCGACCGCGGTCGGTTCGCCCGCCACGTCGACGGACGAGTCGAGGAACGGGACTGATCAGGCCGGCTGGCCCGATCAGCTCGCCTGGCCGGCTCCCTTGCGCCGGCTGAGCACGAACCCGGCCGCCACGCCGATCAGGGCCATCACCGCCACGACGGCCACGATCAGGCCCCGGCTGGAGTCGTCGTCCTCGTCGGAGGCCTCGTCGTCGATCGACAGGTTCGCCGCTGCGTCGTCGGCCGCCTCATCCGCTTCGGCAGCCGACGTGGTGGTGGCCTCGTCTTCGTCGGACGGCTCGGGTGCGGTGGTGGTGGTCTCCTCGGGCTGGTCGTCAACGCTCGGGTTGTCGACGTCGACGATCGCGGTCAGCTGATCACGGCCCGGAGCGTCGGCTGGCACATCGTCGATGGTGGCCGCAGACGGCGAGCCCGCCTCCAGCACCAGGATCCTCGGGGCGGGCGTCTCACCCTCGGGGTCGCCGTCGATCCAGGCCATCTCCTGGCCGTTCTCGCAGACCTGTACGGCAGGGAAGAGGAGCAGCTCGCCCACGGTGTCGGGCACGGTGAACTCCACCGGGAAGGCGCCCTCGGCGTCGGCCGGGAGGGATCCACCGGTCCACTCGAGCACGGTGGTGCCGGCCGCTGCGTCGTCGGTGGAGGTGGCCGTCCACCCGTCGACGTCGACCGCTGTGGCCCCGACCACCGGAGCCTGGATCGCCACCTCGACGGTGGGGGACCCCTCGCAGCCGTGGGTGGGCTTGAGGGTCAGCGTGGCGTGGTCGCCGGCGGCCACCGCCACCAGATCGGACTCGGTGTGGGCCGCGGCTGCCCCGGGGAAGCCGATGACGGCGGTCAGGGCAGCGGCGGACATGAGGGTCGCAACACGTGAACGCATGGCCCCCAGCCTCTCAGAGTTGGCTGGAGAACTCGATTCGGTGTCAGCCGCGGG
>JAAZBK010000191.1 GCA_012513855.1 Acidimicrobiales bacterium | reverse complement strand
GTTGCAGCGCCGGCAACCGCTGCGGCAACTGCGTCCCGGTGGTGCAGGCCATCCTCTCGGAGGTGGCCGTCACCATCTCCGTCGCTGCTTGATCAACAGCCGCAGCCCAGCGCGGTGAACGGCAGACAGATAGCCGTAAAACCGCTGGTCAGCGCTCTGTTGGCCGCCTGATAGCCGCTCCTACCTCCGGCGGTACACAACTCTGCACTCGGGATGCGGGCGCTACCGTTTCGATCGGACACGCCATCGACCAGGAGCCAGGGCCAATGCAGGGTGACGCCGAGATCATCGAAGTGCTGAACGAGATCCTCACCGCGGAGCTCACGGCCATCAACCAGTACTTCATCCACGCCAAGATGCGGGAGAACTGGGGCTTCCCCAAGCTGGCTGCGGTGGCCCGCAAGGAGTCCATCGAGGAGATGGAGGACGCCGACAAGATCATCGAGCGGATCCTCTACCTCGACGGAGTACCCAACCTCCAGCGCTACAACCCGGTGCTGGTCGGCGAGACCGTCCCCGAACAGCTCGCGCTGGAGCTCGACACGGAGAAGTCCGCGATCGAGCGCTACAACCGCGCCGTGGCCCTGGCCGTCGCCAAGGGCGACAACGGCACCCGTGAGCTGCTCGCAGACCGCCTCGTCGACGAGGAGTCCCACGCCGACTGGCTGGAGAGCCAGCTCCACGTGATCGACAAGGTCGGCGTCGAGAACTACCTCGCGCAGCACATCCACGACTGACCCCGCGCGGTTCCCAGCGATTCGCGCTAGCCCGGAAGTGGTACGGATCGGGGATTTCCCAACCGGTCGCGATTACGCAGCGTACGGATCACGGTTCGGACCCGCCCCTACCGCTACGCTGCGTGACGTGGAGGCAATCAACCCGAGGTCCTCGGCCGCGCTACTTCCGCCGGACCACGATGATGCCGTCCTCGCCGAGGTCCTGCGATGCGGTCCGGAGACGTTCGTGGTCCTCGATCCGGACACCGCGCAGATCGAGTGGGTGAGCGAGCGGGTCACCGAGCTGTCGGGCTGGATGCCGGCCGACCTCGTCGGTCGACGGATCCAGGACTTCGACTCGCTGGTGCCCGACGACCCCACGTGGTCGCAGATGGCATCGAGCCTGCCGCTCGGCGCCGCCATGGTGTTGAACGGACGCTTCCGCTGCCGTGACGGCAGCCGGCTCTCCACCGAGGTGCGCCTCACGGTGCTCGAGATCGGTGGTCGCCGCCGGATGGTGGCGGGCGCCCGCGAGGTCGAGGCCAGGTCGAGGGTCGAGTCCCGGCTCCGCGAACGAGACACCACCCTCACCGCGGTCATCGGGGCGCTGCGAGACGGCGTGCTGGTGGTCGACACCGACGGCATGGTCACCATGGCCAACCCACGCGCCGCTGAGTTGGCGGGTCTCTCGCTCAACCAGATCCTCGACCGACCGGTCCTCGACGTCCTGGACCTCAGGTTGGACGAGCAAGGCGTTCCGGTGCCCGAGAGCGAGAGCCCGCTCCTCCACACCCTGGCCACCGGAGAGCCGGTCAACGGGCTCATCCACGGGGTGCGTGGCCAGGACCCCCGGTGGCTGCTCGTCAACACCGCTGCCATCGTCGACCCCACCAACGGCGAGGTCCAGGGCGCGGTGGCCACCAACGCCGACATCACCGAGCTGGTCAGGGCCCGAGCCGAGCTAGAGGAGCTCGCCTCCAGGGACGGCCTCACCGGACTCGCCAACCGCGGTGCGTTCCAGACCCGCCTGCACTCGGCGCTGGAGACCTCCCGGTCCTCGGGCGACGTCGTCGCCCTGCTGTTCCTCGACCTCGACGGCTTCAAGCGGGTGAACGACACCCTCGGCCACTCCCAGGGCGACCACCTCCTCCAGATGGCCGCGGTGCGAATCGCCGATCAGCTCCGACCCACCGACTTCGTGGCCCGCATCGGTGGCGACGAGTTCGTGATCCTCCTGCCCTCGCTCGGCCGCGACGAGATGTCGGCGGCCCAGGTGGCCGAGGAGGTCGCCGACCGCGTGGTCAGGTGCCTCACCGAGCCGTTCGACCTCACCACCAAGGTCGTCCGGGTGTCGGCCAGCGTCGGCATCGCACTGTCGGGAGCGGCCATCGCCGACGTGGAGGCCGAAGAGCTCCTCCGCCAGGCCGATCTCGCCATGTACGCCGCCAAGGAGGTGGGTGGGGTCGGCCACTGCATCTTCGACGAGCGGATGGACGCCGAAGCCCAGCGGGCGATGCACCTCGAGGTCCAGCTGGCCAAGGCCATCGAGCTGGAGGACCTCGCCATCCACCTCCAGCCCCGCCTCGACATCGCCACCGGTGCGCTCACCGGGGCCGAAGCGCTGCTCCGCTGGAACGACCCCACGGCAGGCCCGGTCGACACCGCGGCCATCGTGGCCACAGCCGAGCGCACCGGGCTCATCGTGCGCCTGGGCCGCTGGGTCATCGCCGAGACGATCCGCCAGGCCGTCACCCTGCGAGACGCTGGGGTGCTCCTTCCGCACATGACGGTGAGCGTGAACATCAGCTGCCACCAGCTCCAGCACGACGACTTCGTGCCCGAACTGGTCGCCATGCTCGACGAGGCCGGTCTGTCGCCCCGGAGCCTCACGGTGGAGCTCACCGAGTCGGCGGTCATGGCCGACCTCTACCAGTCGCGCAAGCGCCTGCGCGAGCTGGAGGAGATCGGCATCCCGCTGTCGATAGACGACTTCGGCACGGGGTACTCCTCTCTCGCCTACCTACGAGACCTGCCGGTGCGGGAGCTGAAGCTCGACCGCCTCTTCGTGGCCGACCTCGGACGGGACCCGGTGGCCGAGGTGATCCTGAGGGGCGTGATCGACATCGCGCTCGGCCTCGGCATCGACACGGTGGCCGAGGGCGTCGAGCGCCCCGAGCAGCTCGAGTTCCTCAGGTCAACGGGCTGCCACCACTACCAGGGCTTCCTCACCAGCGCCGCCATCCCGCTGGCCGAGTTCCTCTCCCGCTACGGGCGCTGACCTACGAACCCGAGCCGGCCGGGCCAGCCAGCTTCATCAGCCAGCCGGATCAGCCGGCCTGATCGGCTGACGATCAGCAGACCAGCTCAGCTGATCGTCAGGCGCAGCTCAGCCGGTGCGCCGATCGGCACCGCGGGAGCCTCCGGAGCCACCGGATCGAGGCGCACGTACCCCTCGCCCAGCGGGGGGCGGGGGTCTTCCTCACCCCGGTTGGGCCACAAGCTCATGGCGCGCTCGGTCATGGCGGTGATGGTGAGCGACGGGTTCACCCCGAGGTTGGCCGACACCGCCGAGCCGTCGGCCACCGACAGCCCCTCGTAGCCGTAGACGCGCTGGTACGGATCGATCACGCCGGTCTCGGCGCTGTCGCCGATGACGCAGCCACCGAGGATGTGGGCGGTGGTGGGCGCGTCGAGCATGGTCTCGTTCCAGGCGCCCCAGGCGTCGCCGTCGAGCATCTCGGCCGTCTTGCGGGCCGCATCGTTGGCCACCGGCAGGTAGCTGGGGTTCGGCTCGCCGTGGCCGGGCCGGGACACGAGGACGTCGAGCTTGGAGTGGCGGCGCAGCGAGATGCTGTTGTCGCGGCTCTGCATCACCAACAAGATGATCGACCGCTCGGACCACCGGTGGACCGAGAGCGAACGGAGGAACTGGACGGGGTGTCGCAGCACCTTGCGCACGAAGCGCACCTGCCGGGGGACCTTGCCCCCGCCGTCGACCAGCACCGTGGTGAGGAGCCCCATGGCGTTGGAGCCGGGCGGGTATCGGACCGGCTCGATGTGGGTGTGGTCGTCGGGGTGGATCGACGAGGTGATGGCCACGCCCTGGGTGAGCTCGGGCTGGGGCTTGCGGGCCGAGGCGCCGACGATGGCCTCGCTGTTGGTGCGGACCACGTCGCCGAGGCGGTCCGAGAGGTTCGGCAGCCGGCCGGTGTCCTTCAGGCGAAGAAGGAGCTTGACCGTTCCGAGCACCCCTGCGGACAGCACGACGCGCTCGGCGGTGTAGGTGCGGGGACGCTTCCGGATCACCGCGCCGGGCCGGTCGGTGGTGACCCGCCACCCTCCGCCAGGAAGCGGTTCGAGGTCTGTCACCTGGGTGTCGGGGTGGACAGCAGCGCCGTTCTTCTCGGCCAGGTACAGGTAGTTGCGGTCGAGGGTGTTCTTGGCGCCCACCCGGCAACCGACCATGCACGCCCCGCAGTGGGTGCAGCCGACCTTGTCGGGCCCCTCGCCGCCGAAGTAGGGGTCTGCCGCGCGCTCACCCGGTTCGCCGAACCAGACGCCCACCGGCGTGCGGTGGTAGGTGTGGCCGACGCCCATGGAATCGGCCAACCGCCTGATGTAGGCGTCGGCCGGGGTGTCCTCGGCCACCTCGTTGACGCCGAGCATGCGCTTGGCCTGGTCGTAGAAGGGCGCCAGCTCGTTGCGCCACTCGGTGATGTGCCCCCACTGCGGGTCTGTGTAGAAGGGGTCCAGCGGCTCGTACAGGGTGTTGGCGTACACCAGCGACCCGCCACCAACGCCGGCCCCCGACAGGATCGCGATGTCCTTCAGGGGGGTGATGCGCTGGATGCCGCGCATGCCCAGCGCCGGAGCCCAGAGGAACCGCCGCAGCTGCCAACTCGACTTGGGAAGGGTCTTGGTGTCGAACCGACGGCCGGCTTCGAGCACGCCCACCCGGTAGCCCTTCTCGGTGGCACGAAGCGCGGTGACGCTACCGCCGAACCCGGAGCCAACGATGAGGACGTCGTAGTCGAAGGTCACCCGGCAATGGTGGCACGCCGGACCAGCCTGGATCAGGCCCGAACCGGAGGCCGGGGTCGCTGGTGCTGTGACCGGAAACGTTTGCGCTGTTGCGAGCCTGCGAGCCCCTGCGCAAACGCCGTCGAGCCGCCGCAGCGGAGCGAGGACCTGGCTGACGGAACCAGCAGACATCCGACGAGTCGGTCCTCGAGACGTGGACCGCCACCGGTACATCTGAACGATGACCCATGCGAAGGATGCCGGTCGCGGCGCTAGCGGGCCGAGACCACCACCGAGGGCTTGACCGTGTCGCCGCGGAACCGCTCGTACACGGCGAGCAGATGACCGGTGGTGTCGACCACGGCCCACGGACCGGCCCCGGCGACGTCGATCCGATCGGGTCCCAGGACCTTCCCGACGGCCACCGCCTCGGCCACCTCGGCCGATGCGGTGACCACGTCGAGGTGGCGGACCACGTCGGCCATCGGTCGCACGACGTCGGGTGAGACCTGCTCGAGGGGCACGGCCTCGCCCAACGTGAACGGACCCACCGAGGTGCGCCGCAGGTTGCGCAGGTGCGCTCCCCCGCCGAGCGCCCGGCCGATGTCGGCCGCGAGGGTGCGGATGTAGGTGCCCGACGAGCAGGTCACGTCGACCACGAACACGTGCGGCTCGGGCCCCGCCGACACCTCCAGGCGCTCGATGGTGACGGGCCGGGGTGCGCGCTCGACCTCGATCCCCTGCCGGGCCAGCTCGTGGAGCCGCTTGCCGCCCACCTTCACCGCGGAGACCATGGGCGGGATCTGCTCGATGTCGCCCACGAACGTCGACGCCGCCGCCCGGAACTGATCCAGGGTCACGCCCGCCATGTCGTGGGTGGCGGTGACGTCGCCGGAGCTGTCGAGCGTGTTGGTCTCGGACCCGAGGACCACCTCACCCACGTACGACTTGCCGAGCGGTGACAGGTAGCGGAGGAGCTTGGTGGCCCGCCCGACGCCGAGCAGCAGGACCCCGGTGGCATCCGGGTCCAGGGTCCCGGCGTGGCCGACCTTCCTGGTTCCGAGCAGGCCCCGGCTCTTGGCCACGACGTCGTGGCTCGTCCACCCCGCCGCCTTGTCGACCACGACCAGCCCGTCGGGGCCTGCGGGGCGCGCCACCGTCACGCTTCCGGGCCGTCGGACTGGTTCAGCCCGCGCAGGACGTCCTCGATGCGGCGGGCGTCGCGCAGCACGTTGTCGGGGGCGAACCGCAGCTCAGGTGTGCGCTTGACCTTGGCCTGGCGTCCCACGGCGTTCTGCACCCGGATGCGCACCTCGTCGAACGCCTCGGCGATCTCCTCGGCCGCCTCGTCGCCCCGCGAGTGGTCGTAGTAGGCCACGGCGTGTCCGAGGTCGCCGTCGACCACCACCGAGGTGATGGTGACCAGGTCGAGGCGCTCGTCGTCGATCTTCTCCAGCTCGTCTGCCACGATCCCGCGCACCAGAGTGTTGAGCCGGGCCGTGCGCGGGTAGTCCCGTGCGGTGGTGCGCTTCTTCATGACGTCTCCTCTTCCTCCAGCCATCCTCGGCGACTGGACACGATCTCCAGCTCCGGGAACGACCACACGAACCTCTCCACGGCATCGAGAACCTCTCGAGCCTGGTGCTCGCTCGACGCCACCGTGGCGAACGCGAGCTCGCTGCGCCGCCGGTCGTCCTGACGGCCCACCTCCGAGACCGCCACCTTGTGACGTCGCCTGGCCCCCTCCAACACCGGGGTTATGGCGGCACGCTTCGCCTTCAGCGAATCGGTGAGCGGAAGTCGAAGGTCGACGATCAGAACGCTGGCGTACACGGCAACGGCGAGTGTACCGGCGCAGGCCCGTACTCCTCAGCGCCGGACGCGGCCGCGGTCGCATCGCCTGGATGCGGGGCCGGGGGCCCGGGGATGCGACCGCTCACGCCCCGATGTGGGGCGAGTGCTCGCCCGCGAGCCAGTGGCGTCGACACAACAGCTCGTAGGTGACGTCGGCTCCGAGCTCGCCGAGCGGGAGCTGATCCTGGGGCTCGGGACCGGGACCCTCGACGTCGCCCACCAGCACCACCTCGCCCTCGTACACCTGCCGGCCACCCACCAGCCGGGCGTTGTGGGTGGCGCGCGCCCCGCACCAGCACCGGGCCTCGACGTGAAGCTCGTTGCGTTCGTCGGCCATCTCCAACAGGCGTGCCGTCCCCGGGAACAGCCGGCCACGGAAGTCGGTGAGGAGACCGAACGCGTACACGTCGATCCCCAGGTGGTCGACCAGGCGGGCGAGCTGGTCGACCTGGACCGGTTCGTAGAACTGGGCCTCGTCGGCGACCACGAAGTCGACCCCCGGCCCGCGCACGCGCGCCGCGATCAGCTCGTACACGTCGGTGTCGGGGGTGACCTCCACGGCCGGCGCCGACACCCCCAGACGGCTCGAGACCACCGATGATTCGCGGTCGAAGCGGGTGAGCATGACGCCGCGCAGTCCCCGCAGCGCGAGGTTGTGGTGGATCTGCAGCGCCAGGGTCGACTTGCCCGACCCCATGGTCCCGAACGAGAAGCGCAGCGTGGCCATGGCGGCGGAGACTACCGATCAGGCCCGGCCACGCGGCCGGGCCGACCGGTGTGCGATCAGACCCGTGGGATCTCGCGCTCTTCGAAGGTCTCGATGATGTCGCCGTCCTTGAGGTCCTGGAAGTCGGTGAGGCCGATGCCGCACTCGAAGCCGGCCTTGACCTCGCGGACGTCCTCCTTGAAGCGCCGCAGCGAAGCGATGGCGCCCTTCCAGATGATGGTGCCCTCCCGGAGGAAGCGGACCTTGGAACCGCGGGTGATCTCGCCGTTGGTCACGTAGCAACCGGCGATCTTGCCGACCTTGGGCACCGAGAAGATCTCCCGGACCTCGGCCTCGCCCGTGACGACCTCCTCGAACTCGGGAGCGAGCATGCCGACCATGGCGGCCTCGATCTCCTCGAGCAGGTGGTAGATCACCTCGTAGGTGCGGATCTCGACGTCTTCGGCGTCGGCGAACTCCCTGACCTGGCGATCGGGGCGGACGTTGAAGCCGATGATCGTGGCGTTCGACGCCATGGCGAGCTCGATGTCGCTCTTGAGGATGCCACCCACGCCCTGGCGCACGAACGAGAGCTTGACCTCGTCTCGCTCGAGCTTCTTGAGGCTGTTGGTGACGGCTTCCAGCGAACCGGTGACGTCGGCCTTGATGATGAGGTTGAGGGTGGCAACCTCGCCGGCCTGGATCTGGCTGAAGATGTCCTCGAGCTTGGCGCCGCCGTGGACGGCCGAGGCCGAACCGGAGATGCTGGCGATGCGGTGGTAGTGCTCGCGCTGCTCGGACACCTTGGCTGCCGTGCGCTCGTCTGGTGCCACCACGAAGTCGTCGCCGGCGTCGGCGACGTCGGACAGGCCGAGGACCTGCACGGGCGTGGACGGCCCGGCTTCCTTGACCTGCTCGCCCTTGTCGTTGATGAGGGCACGGACGCGACCCCACGCCGCGCCGGCCACGAGCGGGTCGCCGACCTTGAGGGTGCCCCGCTGGACGAGAACGGTGGCCACCGGGCCCCGACCGACGTCGAGGTTGGCCTCCAGCACCACGCCGAGGGCGCGGCCGTCGGGGTTGGCCTTCAGCTCTTCGAGCTCCGCTACCACCAGGAGGTTGTCGAGCAGCTCGTCGATGCCAATGCCCTGGAGCGCGGAGATCTGACAGACGATGGTGTCTCCGCCCCACGCCTCGGGAACGAGATCCCGCTCCGCCAGCTGGGCCAGCACCTTGTCGGGGTCGGCGTTCTCGCGGTCGATCTTGTTGACCGCCACCACGATGGGAACCTCGGCGGCGCGGGCGTGGTCGATCGCCTCGATCGTCTGGGGCATGACGCCGTCGTCGGCCGCCACCACCAGCACCACCACGTCGGTGGCGTCGGCACCACGAGCACGCATGGCGGTGAACGCCTCGTGACCCGGGGTGTCGATGAAGGTGATCGGACGGCCGTCCTGGATCACCTGGTAGGCGCCGATGTGCTGGGTGATGCCACCGGCCTCACCCGCCTGCACGTTGGCGTTGCGGATGCGGTCGAGCAGCTTGGTCTTGCCGTGGTCGACGTGGCCCATGACGGTGATGACCGGGGCACGGGTCACCGCGCCCTCGTCGCCTTCGTCCTGGAGCTCGTCGACGCCCAGGCGGGCCTGCAGCTCGACCTCCTGCTCCTCACCGGGATCCACCAGGCGGATCTCGGCGCCGATCTCGGCGGCGAACAGCTCGATCATGTCGTCGGTGAGCGACTGGGTGGCCGTGACCATCTCGCCCTGCTGCATGAGGAAGCGGACGACGTCGGCCGCGGTGCGGTTCAGCTTGGGGCCGAGCTCCTGGGGCGTGGACGCCCGCTCCACCACGACCTCACCCTCGGGGACCGGTGAGTCCTCGGGGGTGTAGGACGGGAGGTCCATCGGCTGCAGCTCTTCACGGCTGCGACGACGACGACCCTTGCGACGCGGGGGCCGACGGCCGGCCGGACCGCCGGGACGGCCACCGGGGCCGCCGCCAGGGCCGCCACCGGGACGGCCAGGGGCTGCTCCGGCGCCGGGCACAGACGTACGGGGTCCACCGCCGCCCATGGGACGCTGGGGACCGGTGCGGGGTCCGCTGGGACCACCGGGACGCGCTCCACCCGGGCCGCCCGGACGCGCCGCGGTGCGGCCTCCCATGCCGGGAGGCGGCGGAATCGGCTTGCCGGTGAGCGAACGGGGCGGCGGGGGCGGCGGGATCGGCTTGCCCGACGACGAGACGGGGGCGCCACCAGCGGGAGCCTCCCCCACCGGCCGGGGCTTGGGAACCGGCGGAGCGGCGGGGGCCTGCGGGGCACGAGCCGCCGGCGCCTCCGGAGCGGGAGCGGCCGGTGCGGGCTGAGGTGCGGCAGCCGCGGGACGAGCCGGCTCTTCGCGGGGCGGTGCCGGGCGGGGCGGGATCTGCGCGCCGCTCGACCTGACCACGGGACGATCCGAGGGTGTCGCAGGAGCGGGCTTGGGCGCTGGCGCCGGCGCCGGAGCGGCCTCCGGCTCGGGTGCGGCAGGGGTCTCCGCGGCGGGCGCCTCGGTGGCGGGGGCCTCGGCCTCCACCGCCGGCGCAGCCGCGGCGGCCGGCTGTTCGGCCGGGGCCGGTTCCTCGGCAGGTTCCGCTGCAGGCTCGTCGACCACCGGGGCGGCCTTCTTGGCAGCCTTCTTGGCCGGTGCCTTCTTGGCCTTCTTGGCCGGCGCCGGCTCCTCGGGCTGCTCATCGCGGATGAGGCCCTCGCGCTCCGCCTTGCGGCGGACGCGGTCGGCCTGGGCGTCCTCGATGCTCGACGAGTGCGTCTTCACCCCGATGCCGAGGTCGAGCGCGAGGTCGAGGGTCTCCTTGTTCGTGAGACCGAGCTCCTTCGCGAGCTCATGGACGCGGATCTTTGCTGCCAAAGTGGGTTCGCCAGCCCTTCTGTGTTGCGGTGACGTGCGGCGGAGTGTCCGGGATACCCCGGACACGGGCTTCCTAGTCTCGCGCAGGCAGGGTGCCCGGCACGAAGCGGATCGGGATCAGCGGGTGAAGGCCTCGATCTGGAGTCGGAGAGCCTCCAGCGCGTCGGCTGTCACCTTGGTCCGGAAGGCCCGGGCAAAGCCACCCTTGCGGATGGCGTGGTCCGAGCATCTGGTGAGGTCGTCCCGACAGAGCCAGGCCCCTCGGCCTGGCAGTGTACGGCCAATAGCCAGGTTTCCCTCGGCGTCGCGAGCCACCCGGACCAGCTCTGAGCTGGTCCGGGTGGTCCGACATCCCACGCAGGTGCGCCTCGGCCCCGTCGACGCCACCGCGGCGCCGCCGGAGTCGGCCTCAGTCCTGCTCGTCTGCTTCGGCACCCGACTCGGAGTCACCGTCGTCGTCGGCCTCATCGGGGCTGTCCGCGCTGTCAGCACTGTCCGCGCTGTCAGCACT
>JAAZBK010000190.1 GCA_012513855.1 Acidimicrobiales bacterium | reverse complement strand
TCCGCGGCCTTCAGGGTGGCCGGGGCGTCCTCGCCGGTCGCGGCACCCAGCGCGGGCGAGGGGTACCAGACGTCGAGCACGTCACCGGAGGTCGTCGTCGTGGCCAGGCCCCAGCCCCAGGCGGGGCGCACGGAAGTCGTCATGACGACCAGCCTACCGACCGGGGTCAGGACCAGGTCACCGTGGCCGGCTGCTTGGTCAGGTCCACGGTGTAGGTGCGCTCGCCCTTCATCGGGGCGGTCGCCTCGGTGGTGAGGCCGTCGCGGCTGACCGTCGCGGTCGCGTTCACCTCGAAGGGGAAGGTGCCGGTGGCCAGCATGGTCTCTGGGTCCAGGGTCGGGGCGAAGCCGGCCCACGGGTCGTTGACCTGCGCGAACTTCACCGAACCCTCGGCCACCTCGACGCCGGTGGTGTCGACGCCGAACGGGCAGTTCGCGGGGCGCGACTCGGTGGCGGCGAGGCACTCGTCGAAGCGGCCCTTGACCGCGCCGAACACGGTGTCGGTGCCCAGCTGGGACAGTCCCACGGTCAGGTCGAGGACCGACTCGAGCTGGTCGGGGGTGGACACGACGGCGGTCGGCTCGCCGGTCAGGGCCACCAGGTCGGAGACCGGGGCGGCGGTGTAGGTGCCCGGGAACACGGGGTTGACCTCCTCGGTCAGCTCCACGCCGTTGACGGTGAGCGCCCGGCGCTCGGGGACGGTGAGGTCGGCGGTGCCGTCGGCCACCTTCCAGGACCCGCCCTGCTCGGTGAGGGTGATGGTCGTGCTGACCGGCTCGCCACCGAGCAGGTAGCTGACGCCCACCGTGGGCGTGGTCTCGGTGCCGCCCAGCTCGCCGGCCTGGACGTCGGTGATCGGCGTCGCCTCGTGGGCCTTGGCCAGCACCTCGTCCGTCAGCAGGGTCGTGGACGCCGGCTGCTCGGCCAGCTGCGCGAGCGCGCCCGCGGCGTCCCCGTCGGCGACGGCCTGCAGGTAGCCGACCGCGGCCCCCCGCATGGCGTTCTCCCGGTTCTGCCGGCTGGTCGTGACCGCGAACCACGCGACGCCGGCCATCAGGGCCAGGACGAGCGCGGCCGAGGCGATCCAGACCAGCGGGCTGGGCCCGGGGGCCGGCTGCTCCACGGTCAGGACCGCAGTGGTCTCGTCCGACGGCTCGTCCGCGAACGGGGTCGGCAGGGCCTGGGTGGGCTCGTCCGGGTGGTTCATTGCTGACTCCTCGTGAGGTCGGGGACCACCGAACATCTTGCCACGGCCCCCGACGCTAGGCTGCGCGCATGCCTGTGGACCTGACCGCCGACCTCCCCGACCTGCTCATGGCGATCACCGACATCGAGTCGGTCAGCGGCAACGAGGGCCCCCTCGCGGACGCCGTGGCCACAGCCCTGTCCGCCCACCCGCACCTGGTCGTGGAGCGGGACGGCGACGCGGTCGTGGCCCGCACCGACCTCGGCCGGGGCACCCGGGTCGTGGTGGCGGGCCACCTGGACACGGTTCCCGTGGCGGCCAACCTGCCCTCGTGGCGGGAGGGCGACCTCATCTACGGGCGGGGCACGTGCGACATGAAGGGGGGCGTCGCGGTGATGCTCGCCGCCGCCGCCCGGCTGTCCGCGCCGCGCCACGACGTGACCTGGATCTTCTACGACAACGAGGAGGTCGAGGCGGTCAGGAACGGCCTGGGCCGCCTGGCCCGGACCCGCCCCGACCTGTTGGCCGGCGACTTCGCCGTGCTGATGGAGCCCACCGGCGCCCGCATCGAGGGGGGCTGCCAGGGGACGCTGCGCTTCGAGGTGACCACCACCGGAACCG
>JAAZBK010000189.1 GCA_012513855.1 Acidimicrobiales bacterium | reverse complement strand
GCGGGACCGAACCAGGTGGTGATCACCGCGGGCAGTGACGGGGCCTCGGGACCCGCCACCCAGGCGACGTGGCCGTCGGGACGGACCAGCACCGCTTCCGGAGCGGGGACCTCGCCGATGACCGGAAGCTCCCATGGTCCGACCATCGAGCAATCGAGGAGATCTACGCGGCCGGCCCAGCCGCCGAGGTCGATCGCGCCCGGGTCCCCCAGGTTCAGGAGGATCGGTCGAGCCTCGTGCAGGAGGGCGAACACGGTGACAGCGCCACCGGCCGTGGACAGGTCCAGGTCCGGCATGCGGCGGCCCAGAAGCGGATGCCCATCTCCCAGGTCGTAGTGGACATCGAGGCCCGACATCATCCCAGCCATCCGGCGCCGGGGCTCGTCCATGGCCAGGAGCTCGAACACGGTGTCGCGCAGGGCCTGGTGGCGATCTCCACCGGTGGCCAGCGCAACCTGGGCCATGGTGTTCCTCAGCACCTGGGCCCCGATCGGGTGGCGCTCCTCGTGATAGGTGTCGAGCAGCGAGTCGGGCGCCGTGCCGGCAGCCACCAGCGCCAGCTTCCAGCCGAGGTTCACGGCGTCCTGGACGCCGACGTTGAGCCCCTGGCCGCCCTGGGGTGGATGGATGTGGGCGGCGTCACCCGCCACGAGGACACGGCCCGCGCGGTACGTCTGGGCCTGGCGGCACATGTCGGTGAACCGGGATACCCACCTCGGCTCGCGTGCGCCGAAGTCGGTGCCGTAGGCGACGCGGAGCGCCGCCCGCAGCTCGTCCAACGAGGGAGCCGCTCCACCGGGCTGGGGCTCGACCTCCTTGAGGACCACGCCGTAGGGGCTGCCGCCGTTCACCCGATCGACGGGGCCGATCCCGCCGCCCTCCGGGCGCATGCCGACCTCGGGGTCGTCCATGTCGACCTGGGCGATCATCCAGCTGGTGGTGGCGTCGACGCCGGGAAATCCGATGCCGGCCGCCTTGCGAACCGCGCTGCGGCCGCCGTCGCAGCCCACCAGGTACCCGGCCCGAAGGATCGAGCCGTCGGAGATCTCGACGTCGACCCCGGCGTCGTCCTGGGTGAGACCCTCCACCGCTCGCTCGCGCACGATCGGCACGCCGAGGTCGTCCAACACCCAACTCGCGAGGATGCGCTCGATGTCGCCCTGCCACAGCGCTAGCAGGTGCGGGTGGCGGGTCGGGAAGTCGGCCACGCCCAGCGTGGTGCCTCCGTACCCGACGAACGGGTGCAGCTGCCCCTCCGAGACGAACCGGTCGGCCACGCCCCGTTGGTCGAGCACCTCGAGCGTGCGGGGCATCAGTCCACCGGCTCGTGAACCGTCGACCGTCTGGTCGGACCGGCGTTCGATGATCACCACGTCGGTCCCCGCCAGCGCCAGCTCGGCCGCCAACATCAACCCGGTCGGACCTCCTCCCGCGATCACCACATCGCTCGACGATGGCTCGCCCATCTGCTGTCTCCTGTTCGCTCGGGTTCCGGCCGACGTCGGCGCGGGGAGCGGTCATCGTCAGCACGATCCGTCGCTTGCAGCAAGCCCCCACCCGCTTCCTAGACTGGTTGCAACGGCGTAGGGCGGGCCTCGTGGCGTGACGCTTCAGACCTAGCGCCACGGTCAGGTCGTCCGCGGGCCCGCGGGCCCGCTGGCTGCTCAGCGCTTGGGGTCGCTGGCCTCGGCGATCAGCCACGGGAACGACTTGATCACCCTGACCTGGTTGAACTCATGGCCCAAAGCCTTGCGCAGGCGGGCCGGGGTGAAGGCCTGGACGTGTTCGGGGTCGTTGCCGAGGCGCTTCACGTTCTTGCCGCGACCCAGGTTGCCGAGCCGGAACCATGGCTCCCACGGCACCGAGATCACCAGCCGCCCGCGACAGATGCGAGCCATCTCGGCCACGGCCTGCTCGTAGGTGGGCAGGTGCTCCAGCACCTCTATGGACGTGACCAGGTCGGCGCTGGCGTCGGGGAACGGCAGCACGCCGGCGTCGCCACGGATGACCGAGACGGCTGCGAGCTTCTCCGACGCCACCAGCGCCTTGTCGTGGCGGTACTCCAGGGCGACCGCCTCGGTGCCGGCGGGGAACATCCGCTCGAGCGCGAAACCCTCGCCCACCCCCACGTCGACGACCGTTCCGGTGGGGGTGCCCAGCACGGCGGTGAGCTTGCCCAACCAGCCTGCCAGCAGCTTCTGGACCACCGGGTTGGAGGTGCCGTACTTGGCCGCGTCCTGTCCGGCTGCATCCAGTTCCAGCCCGGGGGCGAGGCCGATGCTCTGCGG
>JAAZBK010000188.1 GCA_012513855.1 Acidimicrobiales bacterium | reverse complement strand
GCCCGCCCGTCGGGCAGGCACACCATGGTGCGTATGGCGATGGCGGTGTCGATGTTGCCGGAGAAGTCGAGGTAGCCGAGCACCCCGGCGTAGGGACCGCGCTTGGTGGGCTCGAAGCTGTCGATGATCTCCATGGCCCGGACCTTGGGCGCTCCCGACACGGTGCCGGCCGGAAGGGTGGCCCGGAGCACGTCGATGGGGCTCTTGCCCTCGGCCAGCGCGCCACGCACCTCCGACGTGAGGTGCATGACGTGGCTGTAGCGCTCCAGCACCATCATCTCGGTGACCCGCTCGGTGCCGAACTCGACCACGCGGCCGACGTCGTTGCGGGCGAGGTCGACCAGCATCACGTGCTCGGCCACCTCCTTGGGGTGCTCCCGCAGCTCCGCTCCGAGGCGACGGTCCTCCTCCTCGGTGGCACCGCGGTACCTGGTGCCCGCGATGGGGCGGGAGATGACCTCGCCGTCGAGCAGCTGAACCATCGGCTCGGGTGACGACCCGACCAGGGTGACCTGCGGGGCCCGGAACAGGTACATGTAGGGGCTCGGGTTGATCTGGCGCAGCACCCGGTAGACGTCGAACGGATCGGCGTCGAGCTGGAAGTCGAACCGCTGGGACAGCACCACCTGGAAGATGTCGCCCGCCAGGATGTGCTCCTTGGACGCCTCGACCGCCGTCTCGTAGGTGCCCGCGGGCAGGTTGGAGACGACGTCGGGCAGCGGATCGGAGGGGTCGGGCGGGGCCACCAACGGCTCGTCGAGGGGTGAGGCGCCGTCGGCCGCGAGCTGGCCGAGCCGGGCCACCGCGGCGTCGTAGCGGGCGTCGATCTCGGCGTCGGACAGGCCAGGTCCCACGAAGGCGTTGGCGAGCAGGGTCACCTGCTGGCGCCAGTGGTCGAACGCCGCCAGTTCGCCGATCACGTACTGCACGGCGTCGGGCAGGTCCTGGTCGTCGGGCGGCGTATCGGGGAGGTGCTCGACCTCGCGCACCACGTCGTAGCCGAGATAGCCGACCAGGCCGCCGTGGAGCGGAGGCAGCCGCGGATCCGACGGCGAGCGGAACAGGTCGAGCATCGACTCGACCGCGGCCAGGATCCCGGCGGAGCGCGGGATGCCGTCGAGCGCCGCGGATATCGCGGCGGCCTCGGTGGGGTCGTCGGAGCTGATCTCCACGGTGACCTCGGCGCCTCGTGCCACCAGGGTGGCAGCCGGCCGACGGCCGACGAAGGACCATCGGCTCCAGCGCTCGCCGTGCTCCACCGATTCGAGGACGAACCCGGGCTCGCCGTTGCGGGTCATCCGGGCGAAGGCGGCGACCGGCGTGATCAGGTCGGCCAGGAGCTCCATCCAGACCGGCACCACGGTGTGGGATCGGGCCAGCTCTCGGAACTCCTCACGGCTGGGACTGACGCGCGTGGCGGCGACCGCCTCGGTCGACACGCTCAGCCGCCGAAGGGGCGGTAGAAGCAGGACTTCTCGCCGGTGTGGCAGGCGCCCTTGCCCTCCTGCTCGACCTTGAACAGCAGCGTGTCGCCGTCGCAGTCGTAGAACGCCTCCCGGATGAACTGGCGGTCGCCGGAGGTGTCGCCCTTGCGCCACTCCTCCTGCCGAGACCGGCTCCAGAACACCGTGCGGCCCTCTTCGAGCGAGCGCTTCAGCGTGGTCTCGTTCATCCACGCCATCATCAGCACGTCGCCGGTGCTGTCCTCCTGGACGATGGCCGGGACCAGCCCGTGGTCGTCGTAGCGCACCACGGCGAGATCTTCTTCACGGATGGCGATCGGCGTCACGTCAGGCATGCCCCAATCGTACGTGGACGCCTGTTCCCGCCCGAAGCCGGTTACGGCCCGATCACAGGTACCGATCAGAGGTAGAGACCGGTGGACCCCTCCTCCAGGCGCTGCGCGGCCACCGCGTGGATGTCGCGCTCGCGGAGGATGATGTAGTCGGAGCCGCGGACCTCGACCTCATAGCGGTCCTCGGGATTGAAGAGCACCTGGTCGCCGACCTCCATCGACCTCACGTTGGGCCCGAGGGCCACCACCTCGCCCCACGCCAGTCGACGGCCCATCTGTGCCGTGGCGGGGATGAGGATCCCTCCGGTGCTCTTGCGCTCGCCGTCGGACTCCAGGTTCACCAGGATCCGGTCGCTGAGCATCTTGACGGGCAGCTTGTCGGCCCGGGAGTCGGCGAAGGTCCGCTTGGCCGGTGCTTCGTCGACCTCTGCGGCCTGAGCGGCCTCGGTCGTGTCGGCCTCGGTCGTGCTGGTCCCGTTGTCGGTGTCGGTCTCGGCCGGCTCGTCGGTCACCCGGTGGACGGTACCGCCACCGCCCCGAGAACCCGAACTCACCCCCAAGGCGTCACCTCACCTTGGGAGAGGCGTCAGGTCGCCTTGGGCGGGCCAAACGTCCCTGGGCGGACGACTATGCCTGCGGCTTCCATGACGGCCTTGGCCTCGGCCACGGTGTGCTCGCCGAAGTGGAAGATCGAGGCGGCGAGCACCGCATCGGCGCCGCCCTCGATGACCCCTTCGACCAGGTGCTGGAGGTTGCCCACGCCGCCGCTGGCGATGACGGGGACGTTCACCGCGTCGCTCACGGCCCGGGTCAGCTCCAGGTCGAAGCCGTCACGGGTGCCGTCGCGGTCCATGGAGGTGAGGAGGATCTCACCTGCTCCCAGCCGCTCGGCCTCCACCGCCCACTCGATGGCGTCGAGCGAAGTGGGGTTGCGTCCACCGTGGGTGAAGACCCCCCACCCCTGGTCGGTGGTGCCCCCGTCTCGGTCGCGACGACGGGCGTCGATGGCCACCACCGCGCACTGCGAGCCGAACTCGTCGGCCACCTCGGTGATCACCTCGGGACGGTTGATGGCGGCCGTGTTGAGCGAGACCTTGTCGGCGCCCGCTCGAAGCATGCGCCGGGCGTCGTCGGCGCTGCGGATGCCGCCGCCGACCGTGAGAGGGATGAACACCTGCTCGGCGGTGTGGGCCACCACCTCGACCATGGTGTCGCGGTCGTCGGAGCTCGCCGTTATGTCGAGGAAGACCACCTCGTCGGCACCTTCGGCGTCGTAGCGGGCGGCCAGTTCGACGGGGTCGCCGGCGTCACGGAGGTCGACGAAGTTCACGCCCTTCACCACCCGTCCGTTGGTGACGTCGAGGCAGGGGATCACGCGGGCGGTACGCATGTGGAGGACGGTACCGGCGACGTCGGGCGATGCCCCAACCGGTTGCCTGGCCGGGCAGCGTCGGTCCCCCTCACCCGATCAGCGCGTCACCCGTTCAGCGGATCACCCGTTCAACGGATCGGCCCCAGCTCCTCGCCGGTGAGGCGCCGGGACGGCCAGGTGCTGGCGGCGAACGCGACGGTGACCACCACCGCACCCGCGATCAGCGCTGTCCGGAGCCGCTCGTCCTCGGACTCGGAGAGCTGCTCGCCAGCAGCCTCGCACCGAGCATCCCGGTCGGCCGCCGCCGAACCGTCGAGGGCGTCCTGGGCATCCATCTCCATGTCGCAGGCAAGCGACTCGTAGGTGACTTCGCCGGGGTGACCCACCGCGAGCACCCAGACCGCCAGCCCGGCCAGCGCCACCAAGCAGACCGCCACCGCTCCCAGGATCCTCAGCGCTCCACGGCTGGTCGGTTCGGTCTCACGGTCTTCGGGCATGGGACACCCATT
>JAAZBK010000187.1 GCA_012513855.1 Acidimicrobiales bacterium | reverse complement strand
GCTCCGGGACCACGAACCTGTCCGGCGGTGCATCGAGCACCACGCCGTCCAGGGTGATCGAGCCGCTGTCGACGGCCAGCCCCCCGGTGACCGCCCGCAGCAACGTGGTCTTGCCCGCGCCGTTGGGACCGAGCACGGCCGTGACCTGACCTCCGGGAGCCTCCAGCTCGACCTCGAGCGTGAACGAGCCCCGGGCGACGGCGAAAGCGGCGATCAGGCTCATGGCTGCGCCAACCAGCGGTCTCGCAACGACACCATCACCGCCAACGACACCACCAGCAGCACCAGGCTCAGTGCCACCGCGGCGTCGCGGTTGCTCTCCAGCTCCAGGTAGACGGCCAGGGGAAGGGTGCGGGTCCGGCCCTCGATGTTGCCGGCGAAGGTGATGGTGGCCCCGAACTCGCCCAGCGCCCGAGCCCAGGCCAGCACGGCCCCGCCCACCACCGACGGCAGCACCAGCGGCAGCGTCACGCGGCGGAACACCGTGGCCCGGCTCGCCCCCAGTCCCGCAGCGGTCTCCTCGTAGCGGCGGTCCATGGTCCGGAAGGCCGCCTCCACGGTGATCACGTAGAACGGCATCGCCACGAACGTCTCGGCCAGCACCGACCCGACCGGCGAGTAGGTGAGCTGGATCCCGAGCGCGTCGTCCAACCAGCCGCCGATCGGGCTGCGAAGGCTGAAGGCGGACAGCAGGGCGACGCCGCCCACCACCGGGGGCAGCACCATCGGCAGCAGCACGACGCCACGCATCAACGAGCGGCCCGGGATCGACGCCCTCGCCAGCACCCACGCCAGCGGGGTGCCGAGGACGATCGAGATGCCGGCGGCTGCAACCGAGCAGAGGAGCGACAGCCGAAGGGCGCTGCGGGCCTCCTCGCTGCTGAGATCGCTCCAGATCGTCGACCAGTTGGCCCGCTCGACGATCCCGATGAGCGGCACGACGAAGAACGCGAGCGCCACCGCGGTGGCCAGAGCCACCAGCGCAGGTGGACGGCGTCGAGCACGGTCAGAGCCAGACCGGTCGACCACCGTCCGATTCATCCCGGCCCCGGTCACGCCGGCGGGAGGAATCCGTGCTCCCCCAGAACCGCATGGCCGTCCGGGCCGAGCACGAAGTCGACGAACGCCCGGGCCAGCTCGGAATCGCCGGCACCGGCCAGGACACCGATGGGGTAGCTGGCGAGCACGTCGTGCTCGGTGGGGATGTCGACCCACTCGACGGCGTCCCCGGCTGCGATGGCGTCGGTGGCGTACACCACCGCGGCCACGGCGTCGCCCTCGGTCACAGCGGTGAGCGTGGCGGTGACGTTCTGGCCGCGGGTCACCTTGCTCTCGTCGATGGTCACACCGGCCAGCACGAACGCCTCGGCCGCGTAGCGACCGCAGGGCACCTCCTCGCCGCAGAGGGAGATGATCCCGGCGTCGGCCAGGTCGACCAGTCCGCTGATGCCGGCGGGGTTGTCGGGCCTGGTCACGATGACGAGTTCGTTGCGGGCGAAGATCACAGGATCGCCGTCGACCTCGCCGGCGAGCCTGGCCATGTTGGCCTCGTCGGCCGATGCGAACACACCGGCCGGCGCGCCTTCGAGGATCTGGGTGGCCAGGTTCGACGAAGAGTCGAAGTTGAACACCACCTCCACACCGGGGTTGGCCGCCGTGAAGCCGTCGCCGATCGCGTCGAAGGCGTCGCGCAGCGAAGCGGCCGCCGACACCGACAACGAGCCCTCCAGCGTGCCGGAGTAGGCGGACGATTCGTCGGAGCTCGACCCGCTGCCGCAACCCGCCAGCGCGGCGACGATGACCACGAACAGGACCACGGCGTGCAAGCGCAAGCGCGTCACCGGTCGGGAACCTCGACGACGACGGTGGTGGACTTGACGGCAGCGACGGCCAGGTCGCCCGGTTCGAGGCCGAGCTCGTCGGCCGCTTCCCGGGTCATGAGCGAGACGATCCGGTGGCGGCCGGCCTGGATCTCGACCACCGCGGTGATGGTGTCGGTCTGGACCCGGGTGACGATCCCGGTGAAGCGGTTGCGAGCCGACTGCTTGGTGAGCGAATCGGGCTCGTAGGCATCGGCCTGCTCGGTGAGGTGGCGGGCCAGGTCGGCGCCCGAGATGAGCCGGTGACCTCCGCTGCTCCGGGTGGTGTCGAGCTTGCCCTCGTCGCACCACCGCCGGACGGTGTCGACGCTCACGCCGAGGAGCTCTGCCACCTGGGCCGGTCGATAGTCGGTCGCCATCAGACCAGCCGACCACATCAACCTCGCATTTGTCCACCTTTAGTCGGCTCTTACATCGCGAACACGATGTACACCGGCGCAAAGGTGGGCATCAGCAGCATTCAGGGGAGGACGGTCAGAATCCGTTCGGCGCCGGGCCCACCACGGCGTCATCATGGAGGGGTGGCGAGGTCGAATCGGGCGAGGGTCGCGGTGCTCGGGTCCCTGCGCGCCTGGACGGCTGACGGCCACGAGGTCACCCTGCCCGGACCTCTCCAGCGGCGGGTCCTGGCCCTGCTCGTGCTGCGGCGCGGCCACCGCCTTCCGGTCGACTCCCTCATCGACGCCCTCTGGCCGTCGGATCCACCGGCCGATCCGGGTGGCGCCCTCCAGAACCACCTCTCGCGGGTTCGCAAGCTCCTGCCGCCCGGCGCGGTCACCTCCTCGGGCGACGCCTACACCCTGGACCCCGCCTCGATCGAGGTCGACGCCGACCAGCTCGCCGCGGTGGTGACCGAAGCCGAGACGAACCCGCCGACGCCGGGCGTGCCGACCGGAGCCAAGTCACACGACGTCTTCGACGAGATCTGCGCCATCGTCGATGCCTGGCACGGTCCCGCCTACGCCGATCTGCTCGATGTCGACGAGGCCGCCTCCGAGCGCGTGCGCCTCGCCGAGCTCCGGACCCGGGCGCTCGAGGTGGTCGCGGCCGGTCGTCTGGCACGGGGCGAGAACGGTGAGGCGCTCGCCGGACTGACGGCGCTGGTGGACGACGACCCACTCCGCGAGAGGCCTCGCGCGCTGCTCATGGAGGCATTGGTCGCCACCGGACGGCGTACCGAGGCGATGCGCGTCTACGACGACTTCCGCCGTCTGCTCGGCAGCGAGTTGGGCGTCGGTCCCTCTCCGTCGCTCGCCGCGCAACATGCCGTGCTGCTCGCTTCGGATCCGGCGCCGCAAAGCTCCGCGCCGGCACGAACGGGCCTGCTGCAGACGGTGCGACTCCCGACCCCTCCGCTGTCGCTCGTGGGCCGCGACGAACTGGTCGAGGAGGTCGCCGCCCTCACCACCAGGTCGCGGCTCGTCACGCTGGTGGGACCAGGTGGAGTGGGCAAGACGCGGGTGCTCGTCGAGGTCGGGCATCGACTCGCCAGTGCATCGCGGGACCGGCCGGTGGTGCTGTGCGAGCTGGCCGCGGCCGACGATGCGTCGGTGGTGAACCTCGTGGCCGCCGCGCTGGGCATCGACAGCCGGCCCGGCCTACCGCTCGCCGAGCAGGTGGCGGCCGTGCTGGACCAGGACGATCTGGTCCTGCTCGCCGACAACTGCGAGCACGTCGTCGGGTCCACGGCGACGCTGGTGGACCAGCTCCTCTCGGCCTGCCCGAACCTGACGGTGGTGGCCACCAGCCGTGAACGCCTCCGGATCCCCGGTGAGCACGTTCGTCCGGTCCCACCCCTCGACGTGGGCAGCGACGACGCGCCCGCGTTCCAGCTCTTCATGGAGCGGGCTGTCGCCGCGTCCCCGGGCTTCGCCCCCGACGTCGCCGACCACAGGGTCGTCCACGAGATCGTGCGACGGGTCGACGGGTTGCCCCTCGCCATCGAACTGGCGGCGGCGCGGCTGTTCACCCTCGACGTCGACGAGGTGCTGGCCGGCCTCGACCACCGGTTCTCGACGCTCACCTCCGGCCATCGCACCTCCCCGCGCCACGAGACGCTCGGCGCGGCTGTCAGATGGTCCTACGACCTGCTCGAGCAACCTCTGCGCGACGCGTTCACCGCACTCTCGGTGTTCGTCACCCCATTCACGGCCACCGACGCCGCCGCCGTCGTCGACCTCAGCGAACCTGAGGCCACCCGGACCCTGGAGGAGCTGGCCGAGCGCTCGCTCGTCCATCGCACACCGGAGCGTCGCTACGCGATGCTCGAGACGCTCCGGGCGTTCGGCGCCGAGCGCCTGGCCGAGGACGGTCGATCCGAGCGGGTCTCGGAACGCCACGCGCGCCACGTCGTCGAGCGCCTGGAGCGAGCGGCGCTCGGGTTGCTCGACCCCGGCCGTGCGGCCATCGACGAGATCGACGCCAGCCTCCCCGAGCTCCACGTCGCCCTCGGATGGTTGCTCTCCCGCTCCGACCTGGACCTGGCCGGGCGCCTGGTCGGGGGCTTCCTCGACTACGGCCTCCTGAGGTTGCGGCCCGATGTGTTCGGCTGGAGCAGCAGGGTCATCGCCACCGACCCCGGCGACGAGGGACCACACGCCCCGCTGATGTGGGTCCTGGCCTCCTACGCCGCGTGGATGGCCGGCGATCTCGTCGAAGCGGAGAGGTGCAGCGAACGCGCCCTGGTGATCTCCCAGCGGCGCGGGGCCACCATCCACCCGGAGGTGTTGACCACCAGGGGGAACATGGCGATGTTCGCCGGGGACCTCGACGAAGCCCAGCGCCGCTACCGGGCCGCCGTGGTGGCCGCGGGCGACGCTCCCCACCGGCGACTGCTCACGGCGGCCACCGAACTGCTCGCACTTGGCTACGCCGAACACCACGACACCGATTCCCGAGCCCGGTCGGTTCTCGCCGAGGTGGGAGATGCACGGTCACCGTTCGCCGCCTACCTCTGGTATTGCGCCGGCGAGGCGGTGCTGACCACCGACCCGTCCCTGGCACGGGTCCGGTTCGAGACATCGCTCTCCATCGCACGGGAGACCTCGGCGTCGTTCGTGGTGGGGGTGGCCGGAGC
>JAAZBK010000186.1 GCA_012513855.1 Acidimicrobiales bacterium | reverse complement strand
GGAGGAGCCCGGTGAAGAACCGGTCTTTGCTGGTCATGTTCACGGGTTGGCCGGTGGGGTCGAAGATGATGCGTTCGAAGTCGGCTTCGGTCAGCCACTCGGCCACATCGCGGCGTGAGAGCACGGTTCCGTTGAACGTCTCGCGGATGGGTCCCATGAGGTCTTCGGCGTGGACCATCACCGTGACGAGCGGTCGGGCGACAGCGGATCCGGGCTTGTACGCGGATGCCCTCCTCGCCATCTCGACCAGGGCATCAGCTCGCCGCTGGGCGACGGTTCGTGAGAGGTGGGCGACGCAGGTGTCGTCGCCGTGGATCTTGCGGGCCTCTGCCCAGTCGGCTTCGAACAGTTCGTCGTAGATGTGTTGCCACTGGGTCTGGACGATCAGCCCATCTGCTGTCGGGAGCGACCCGGACAGGTCGAACCCTTCGGGCCTGGCGGCCATCCGGAAGTCGCGTTCGGCCTTGCGGCGCTTGCGCTCGGGTGGTTCGTCGTCTGGGTCGGTGGGGTCGTGGAGCTGGTCGTCGACGATGTGCTCCCAGTGCGACACCACCCGACAGAAGCCCTTGTGGTCACCAGCCAGCCGCACCGCCTCGCCGACCAGGTGGGCCTCGGCTTCGAGGAACAGGGCCAGGCGCTCATCGGTGCACGCTTGGACGAGCCGGCGGGCGTGATCGGTCGAGATCCGCCCATCAGCGAGGGCTTCGCGGGTCAAGGGCATCCGGGACATGGCCGACGCTTGACGCACGATCCCGCCGGCGGTTCCCTTGGCACAGTTCGCGTCACGAGCCAGCCTGGCGCTCGGCGACTTGGAGCCGTCGGTGGCCCACAGGGCCCGGTGGTTCCACTCCGGCACGTGTCCGGCCAGCGCGGCATCGACCAGCGACCGCACCCGCAACAGATCCACCGTCCGCTCGTGCAGGCAGTCGTCGTCCACTTCGACCGGGGCCTCCAGGGACGCGAGCGCCTCAGCCACCGCAGCCACACCCGGTTCGAGCGGGCCCATCCGCACCGAGCCGAGTGACCACTTCACCGGAACCCCACCAGGAACCCGCACCCGGCCCCCACCCCGGCGGTCACCGTCCGAGCTCGCCTCGGCGCCATCGCCCGACCCATTGCCACCACCCGGTGCCGAACCCGAGCCGGAGCCGGAGATGGGGTCCGTTTCCGCGCCCGGACGCAGGACCGAGTCCGAGTCAAAGCCCCGGTCCGAGCCGGAGCCTGCATCCGATCCTGACCGGGTCTGGGGGCCTGAGCCGGAGTCCGCGTCGGGGTCGAGGTCAGAGTCCGAACCCGAGGCCAGGCCCGAACCGGAGTGAGGGTCCGAGCTCGAGCCCGTGTCCAAGCCAAACCCGGAGTCCGAGCCCGTGTCGGAGGCCGAGGCCGGCCCTGGCCCGGTGTCGTGGTCCCGGCCAGTGCTGGTGGACGGGCGAGGTACGTCGAGCGGATCGTCGGGGAGGTCGCTCAGCCGATTCGGGTCCAGACCCTTCCGCCGGCGGGCCTCACGAACGAAGTCGGCCACCGACGACCCCGACACCTCAGGCCCGCCATCAGTCCGGCCATCCCGCTCGGAGCTGGTCCCGCCATCGGCGCTTGCCGGGCCACCCCGCTCTGGCCTGGCCCACCCATCCCGTTGGGCGCGGCCACGATCGTCGCGGACCCGCTCATTCCCGACCTGCTCGTCACGCTCCGGTTCGACACCGCCGTGGTCCGGCGGCTGCTCTTCGTCCATGCCCCCATTCTCCGCAGGGGGTATGACAGCGAGACCCTGAAACAGATGAAATCATCAAAGAAATACCTAAACTCACTCTGAGTGATGGAAGGATCACACTCGCAGGCAGGTTTCATGGGGCTGTCGGCCCCGGGTGCGACAGCGGGCTACACGGAGGTCGACCTGCCGGGCCTGCAAGTGGGCCGATCACCGGTCCACGGCGGGGCGCTGCAGTCCGGCAGGAGATCGCTTCGTTCGGCGTACCAACCGCTTCCCGATGGTGGCACCTGTCGATCTCACGCCGACCAGGTACGACGGGCACGGCGGGTCGTCCCGGTGCGACGAGCACGACG
>JAAZBK010000185.1 GCA_012513855.1 Acidimicrobiales bacterium | reverse complement strand
GGTGCGGGCCGCGTCGCGACGCCGCTTGAGGATGCGCCGGCGCTCACGCTCCGAGCACCCACCCCACACTCCGTGGTCGATGCGGTTCTCGAGCGCGTACTCGAGGCACTCGGCGCTCACGCGGCAGTCGGCGCAGATCTTGCGGGCCGAGTCGACCCCCACCCCGTCGCTGGGGAAGAACGCCGACGGCGGGTAGTTGCGGCAGTTTCCCCTGCTCATCCACTCGAGTTCGACCGGTTCCATGTGCAGTGCGCCTCCGTTGCCCCGATGGGCTGGGGTGGTTGGTTGAGAGATCGTGACCGACGGTCTGGAAAATGAGACGAAGTTCTCGTCTCAATCGTTCCCCGAACCGCGTGCAGATTCGGTGCAGACGCGGTGGAGATCCCACGAAAACCTGCTTTCATGACCCAAGTGACCGGGGAACGTGGAGACCGAGGCGCGGGATGGAGCCCGTGGGCGCCGCGCTCCGACCACCCCTCCCAGGCAGGTCAGAGGCGTCACCAGGCCGCTCCGTTGAACCATGCCGTGGCCGGCGATTCCCCGCCGGCCCGCTCCTCGCACGCCTCCGCGGATCCCACCACCCTGAGACAACCTCCGAGCCTCGACCCTCCCGGGCTCGCAGGATCGGTCTCCTCGTCTGCCCCCTGGCGGGCACCGGTGGCCGACCAGGACCGGCCTCACGGCGCCGGAGCCACTCCGCCCACCCGCCTGCCAGCGCCCCTCATCGACCGGCCGGTCCCCGGGGCCGCGCCCCGCAGGGAGCGCAGCCACGCCCTCACCGCGTTCGTCTCGTTCCTGGTGGGAGCACTGGTGGTGGGAGCGGCGTTCGGGGTCTACGCGCTCGGTGAGCGACGCTCCGACGGTACCCGGGCGATCAGTGGCGACGATCCGGTGACCGCGCTCGACATCCGCAAGATCCTCGACAAGGCCCAGCCGTCGGTGGTCACCATCCAGACCGGTCACCAGGACAGCATCTTCGGCGGTAGCGGCTCGGGGGTGATCATCTCCGACGACGGTCTGATCCTCACCAACGCCCACGTGATCGCCGGGGCCGGCGGCACCATCGAGGTGAGGTTCGACGACGGCTCCACCGGGGCCGCGAACCTGGTCGGTGCCGACACCGGTCAGGACATCGCGCTGATCCGGGCCGACCGTGGTGGCCTCACCCCAGCCGAACTCGGTTCGTCGGCCAACCTGAGGGTGGGCGACGACGTGGTCGCCATCGGGAACGCCCTCAACCTGGGCGGCGACCCCTCGGTCACGCGCGGGATCGTGTCGGCGAAGGACCGCAGCATCACCGACGGGCGGGTCTCGCTCGACCACCTGATCCAGACCGACGCAGCCATCAACCCGGGCAACTCCGGGGGGCCGCTGGTCGACGCGGCGGGCCGGGTGGTCGGCATCAACACCGCCATCATCGAGGGAGCCCAGAACGTGGGCTTCAGCATCGCCATCGATTCGGTCAAGGCGCTGCTCCCGAGCCTGGAGTCCGGTGGCGGCGACCTCACGGGCAACACCGCTCTGCTCGGCGTCCGCTCGATCACCGTCGACGCCGACCTCGATCCCGGACTCCGCCAGCAGTACGGCGTGGTGGCCGACGCCGGCGCCCTCATCGCCGCCGTGGAACCGGAGTCGCCGGCCGAGGACGGTGGCCTGGAGGTGGGTGACGTCGTGGTGGAGCTGAACAGCGACCCCATCGGCACCAACGAGCAGCTCACCGAGGCGGTGAGGAGCCACGAACCCGGCGACGCGGTGACGATCACGGTCGAGCGCCAGGGTCGTCGACGCAGCTTCGACGTCACCCTCGGTTCCAACTGAGGCGGTGGTGAGCGCCCCCGCCCGCACCTACGGCACCGCCGGGGGCGGCGACGCGCTGGCGCAGGGTGCAGGTGCTTCGGGCCCGGAGGTGCCGGCCTCGCTCGGCCGGGCTGCCCTGTCGGGTCTGGTGGCCGCTGCCGTGGCGCTCGGGGCCGGTGAGCTGCTGATCGGCTTGGTCGGCACCGACGACCCGTCGCTGGTGTACGCGGTGGCCACCGAGTTCATCGACCTCTTCGGAGCCTCGCTCAAGGACCTCGCGGTCGACCTGTTCGGCACCAACCACAAGCTGGCTTTGATCGTTGGCATCGTCGTGGTGTCGTTGCTGCTGGGCGCCGCCTTCGGTGCGCTGGCGCGGCGGCGGTTCGGGTTTGGCGCCGCCGGGTTCGTCGTCTTCGGTGCCGTCGGCTTCTGGGCCTACCGGGTCGACGAGCTGGGCGACGACGCCGTCGGCCTGCTGGCCGCCCTCACCGCGGTGGGGGCAGGCGTCGGGTCGCTGTGGTGGCTGCTCCGGGCCGCGGCCCGGGCCACGGCTGCGTCGCTCGCGATGAGGGACGCGGCGTTCGCGCCGCCGGTGTCGGACACCGCCCGGCATCGTCCGCTCGACGGCGTGGTCGACGACGGCGTCTGGTCGGAAGCCGACGGTCGCCTCCTGCCCGCACCGGTCAGCTCCATGGAGTTGGGAGCGATGGCCCGGCGGGCCTTCCTCGGCACGGTGGCAGCGCTCGGCGCCGGGGCGGCTGCCATGGCCCTGGTCGGCCGCCGCATCGTCGGGAGGGGCGCATCGGAGAAGGCCCGGGCCGACGTCGTCCTCCCCAGCCCGCGCTCGACGGCGCCGGTGGTGGGTGAGACGGTGGATCTGGCCGACCTCTCGCCCTACATCACGCCCAACGACGGCTTCTACCGGATCGACACGGCCGTGAGCATCCCCCAGACCGATCTGGACTCGTGGCGGTTGAGGGTCGACGGCCTCGTCGACCGCCCGTTCGAGCTCACCCACGCCGAGCTCCTCGCCATGCCCTCCATCGAGCAGACCGTCACGATCGCCTGCGTCTCCAACCCGGTGGGCGGAAGGCTGGTGGGCAACGCGGTGTGGCAGGGCGTGGCGCTGGCCGACCTGTTGGAACGGGCCGGGGTCCAGCCCGCCGCCGAGGGAGCCGAGGGGCAGGTGGTGGGTCGTTCGCTCGACGGGTGGACCGCCGGGTTCCCGATGGACGTGGCCACCGACGGCCGGGTGGCCATGGTGGCCTACGCCATGAACGGCGAACCCCTCCCGGTCGACCACGGCTTCCCGGCCCGCCTGATCGTGGCCGGCCTGTACGGCTACGTGTCGGCCACCAAGTGGCTGTCTCAGATAGAGGTGGCGCGCTGGGACGACTTCGACGGCTACTGGGTGCCGCGCGGATGGGCCAAGGAGGGTCCGGTCAAGACCATGGCCCGGATCGACGTGCCCAGCTCCGGCGCCGACCTCGCGAGCGGAACCATCCCGGTGGCGGGCGTCGCCTGGGCTCCCACCCGCGGGATCTCGGCGGTCGAGGTGCGGATCGACGACGGCGAGTGGAACCTCTGCGACCTCGGCGACGTGGCCAGCGAGAACACCTGGGTCCAGTGGACCTACGAGTGGGCGGCCGACCCCGGCGACCACGTCATCGCGGTGCGCGCCACCGACGGCGACGGCGTCGTCCAGACGTCGGAGGTGGCCCATCCGGCCCCCGATGGCGCCTCGGGCTGGCACGGCCGCCGGGTGAGCGTGGTCTGAACGGCGCTGGGGAGCTGGCGGGCGTGGGACGTAAGCTCTCCGCATGTCCCAGACCGAGCCCATCGTCCACACCGAACCGCCCGTCGGGCACGTCCGCGTCGTGTACCTCGGCCCGGTGGCGCCGCACTGGGAGCTGCAGAGCGACTTCGGCGACCGGTCGATGGTCGACGGCTTCCGAGACCGCATGCAGGCAAGGCTCCAGCTGGTGCCGCCGCACGATCCGCAGTTCCGGCGCAACCGCGAGCGCGTCGTGCGCGACGCCGAGCGCGAGAACCTCATCCTCGAGTGGGACCTCGGCGTCCCCGAGGATTGACGGGCGAGTTCTGATCCCCTGCGCCTGGATCGCGGCCGGATCCAGGCGAGGCTCGGCCGGCCACCCGACGGCCACCTGAGGTTCTCCCTCCCGCAACCGACGCGTGGGGATGTGGTCGCCGATCGTCGCTACATTCCGATCATGGACGAGCTGGACGATTTGGACGAGGTCGACGCTCAGACCCGGTTCATCAACCGCGAGCAGTCCTGGCTCGACTTCAACGCCCGGGTGCTGGAGATGGCCGCCGACGAGTCGATCCCGCTGCTCGAACGGGTCAAGTTCTGCGCCATCTTCAGCCAGAACCTCGACGAGTTCTTCCAGGTGCGCGTGGCCGGCCTCACCGACCAGCTGGCCGGCGGGATCGGCAGGTTCTCGCCCGATGGGCTCACCCCCGGCCAGCAGCTCACCCAGGTGGCCGAGCGGGTCGCTCAGCTGGTCGATCGACTGGAGCACATCTTCCTCGACGAACTCGTCCCGGCGCTGGCCTCGGTGGGGATCGTGTTCTCCGATTGGAACACGCTCGACGACGACGACCGCAAGTACATGGTCGACGAGTTCGAGACCAGGATCTTCCCGGTGCTCACGCCCCTGGCGGTCGACCCGAGCCACCCGTTCCCGTACATCTCCGACCTGTCGCTGAACCTGGCGGTGATCCTCCAGGATCCGGCCTCGGGCGAGCGCCTGTTCGCCAGGGTGAAGGTCCCGCCGGTCCTGCCCCGGTTCGTGGTCATGCCCGACGGCGAGCGCTTCGTTCCGCTGGAGCAGGTGATCGAGGCCCACCTCGACCGGCTGTTCCCGGGCATGGTCGTGACGGAGTCGTCGGCCTTCCGGGTCACGCGCAACGTAGACCTCACCCTGGCCGAGGAGGAGGCCGACGACCTGCTCGTGGCGGTGGAGATGGAGCTGCGCCGCCGTCGCTTCGGTGCTGCCGTGCGGCTCGAGATCCAGGCCGACACCGCTCCCGAGGTGCGTGAGCTGCTCGTGCGGGAGCTCGACCTGTCCGAGGAGTCGGTGCACGACACGCTCAGCCCGCTGGACCTCGGCGGGCTCTTCGCTCTCATGGACCTCGATCGACCCGATCTCAAGCTCGATCCGTGGCAGCCGGTGACCCAGTTGAGGCTCCAATCACCAGAGGGCGACAAGGTCGACCTCTTCTCGGTCATCTCCGACGGCGACGTCATGGTGCACCACCCCTACGACTCGTTCTCCTCGTCGGTCGAGGAGTTCGTGCGCCAGGCATCGCGCGACCCCAAGGTGCTGGCCATCAAGCTCACCCTCTACCGGACGTCGGGTGACAGCTCCATCGTGAAGTCGCTCGTGCGCGCGGCCGAGCGGGGCAAGCAGGTGGCGGCGCTGGTCGAGCTGAAGGCCCGCTTCGACGAAGCGGCCAACATCGGTTGGGCGCGGGCTCTGGAGCAGGCCGGCGTGCACGTCACCTACGGCCTGGTCGGGCTGAAGACCCACACCAAGACGGTGCTGGTGGTCCGCGACGAGGGCGCCGGGGTCCGGTCCTACTGCCACATCGGAACGGGCAACTACAACTCCAAGACGGCGAAGCTCTACGAGGACATCGGCATCCTCACCGCCGACCCTTCGGTGGCTTCAGACCTCCACCAGCTCTTCAACTACCTGACCGGGTACGGGCGCAACGTCGAGTACGAGAAGCTCCTGGTGGCCCCCCACCCCCTGCGCGAGCGGTTGCTCGAGCTGATACGCCAGGAGATCGACTCCCCTGCGGGCAGTGGCCGGATCACCATGAAGATGAACAGCCTCGTCGATCCGGCGTCGATCGACGCGCTCTACGAGGCGTCGCGCTCAGGCGTCCAGGTCGACCTGGTGGTCCGGGGCATCTGCTGCCTGCGTCCGGGCGTCCCCGGGTTGTCGGAGAACATCCGGGTCCGGTCGATCATCGGGCGGTACCTGGAGCACTCGCGCATCTACTCCTTCGCCAACGGCGCGGGTGTTGGGATCCCGCTCACCTACATCGGGTCGGCCGACCTCATGCCGAGGAACCTCGATCGGCGCATCGAGGCCCTGGTGCCCGTGATCGACCCCGACCTCCACCGCCGGGTAGACGAGATCCTCGAGGTCAACCTCACCGACGACCGGCTCGCGTGGTCCCTCGACGCCGACGGCGTCTGGCGCAAGGTGTCCGGCGACGGTGGGCTCGACGCCCACCTCCGCTTCCAGGAGCTGGCCGTGGCCCGCTCGCGGCGCCCGGAGGCCGTCGACGGGTGACCCCGCTGTCGGATCACGAGGTACTCGCCGCGGGAGGTTTGGTCTGGCGCCAGGGCGCCCACAACGCCCACGAGGTGGTGGTGGTCCACCGCCCCCGCTACGACGACTGGACCTTGCCGAAGGGGAAGCTGGACCCGGGCGAGACCCTCGAGGAGTGCGCCCTCCGGGAGGTGGCGGAGGAGACGGGGCTGAGGTGCAGGCTCGGGGCGCTGGTGGGAGACGTCACCTACGTCGACCACAAGGACCGAACCAAGCTCGTGAGGTACTGGGAGATGACCGTCGAGTCGGGAGCGCCCACTCCGAACGACGAGGCCGACGAGGTCCGCTGGCTCTCCTTGGACGAGGTCTCGGCCATCCTCTCCTACCCCCACGACCTGCCGATGGTCGAGGCGCTGCGCCGCCGCCTGACCGGTCTGTAGCGACGTCGCGCCCGGCAGCCGGCGGCTCTCGGCAGCTGGCCCCGACTCTTCGGTGGCCGTTCAGCCTCGGTTAACCAGGTCCTGGCCAAGCCTTAACCGACCCTCCGTACCGTCGGCCCCGTGCGCTGACGGATCCTCCGTCCGGGCATCGACGAAACAGCCCAAGGAGGGCGAACCTTGTTCCAGAAGAAGGGCCTACGAGCCTGGACCGCAATCGTCTTCGTAGCCGCTCTGCTCCTCGCCGGTTGCGGCGACAGCGGCGGCTCCGACGACGACGCCACCACCGATCCCACCAACGGGTCAGGCGGTACGTCAGCCGCTGCTCCCGAAGGGGATCAGACCGATTCCATCGCGGGGATCAGCGGGAGCATCAAGGCTTCCGGAGCCAGCTTCCCCGATGCCTTCTACCAGGAGGCGATCGCCGGCCTCGGTGAGGTCGCACCCGACCTCACCGTGACCTACAACGCGATCGGTTCGAGCTCGGGCCGTGAGGAGTTCGCCCAGAACCTGAACGACTTCGCCGGCACCGACAGCCTGGTCAAGGACGAGGAGGGGATCGACGCCGACTCGTTCTTCTACATCCCGAGCACCGCCGCCTCGGTGGCCGTGGCCTACAACCTCCCGGGCGTCGACGAGGTCAAGCTCGACGGCCCGGCGATCGCCAAGATCTTCCAGCGTGAGATCACCACCTGGAACGATCCGGCCATCGCCGCCCTGAACGACGGCGTCGAGCTCCCCGACACGGCCATCACGGTGGCCCGACGGGCCGACGGCTCCGGGACCACCAAGAACTTCACCAAGTTCCTCGAGACCGCCGCACCCGACGACTGGAAGCTCGGCTCCGACGACACCGTCGAGTGGCCGTCCGACACCGAAGGCGGCCAGCAGAACCCCGGCGTCGCCCAGATCATCACCAGCACCGAGGGCGCGGTGGGCTACATCGACTTCGGCAACGCCAGCGAACTGGGCATGCAGATGGCCCTGGTGGCCAACCAGGAGGGCAACTTCGTGGCCCCGTCGGTGGAGGCCACCCAGGCCGCCCTCGAGGGCGCGGAGCTCGCCGACGACCTCACCTACGACCCGCTGTTCGGCCCCGGCGCCGACGCCTACCCCATCACCGCTCCGACGTACATCATGGTGCGCGCCGCGTACCCCGACGCCGCCCTCGGCGAAGCGGTGGTGGAGTTCGTCAAGTGGTTGATCACCGACGGAGCCGACACGTACGCGGTGGAGGTGGGCTACGCCCCGGTCCCGGAGTCGTTCCGCACGGCAGCGTTCGAGAGCCTCGACCAGGTCGAGCTGGGCTGACCGGCCCGACCCGACCGATCCCCAGCGGGGACGGGCCGTGCTCCCCTTCGACGGCCCGTCCCCGCGACCCCTCCATGGCGGAGGACTCCGAGCCACCCGATGTTGGATCTTCGTTCACCTGACGTTCACCTGAACGTCCCCGGGCCGCTACCGACGGTGCATAGCGTTCCGAGCGAGTCGTCATCGCTGCGACCCGCCGCGAGCACCGCCTTCCCCGGAGCCTCCATCCTGATGTTCAGCCGCACCGGACGATCGCTCCGACTGGTCGCAGCAGGTTTGGTTCTGATGGCGGTCACCAGCGGTTGCGGAGACAGCGGCGAGCGCGAGGCGTTGCCGCTTCCGGTGGGCCCGCAGACCGATGCCATCGCCTCGTTATCGGCCGACATCAAGGGCTCGGGAGCGAGCTTCCCCGACGCCTTCTACCAGGAGGCCGTGGCGGGGCTCGCTCCGGTGGCACCCAAGCTGCGGGTCACCTACGAAGCCGTCGGATCCTCGGCCGGCAGAGAGGCCTTCGCCCGGCGGTTGGCCGACTTCGCAGGCACCGACAGCCTGGTGGGCGACGACGAGGACCTCGACCCCGACGAGTTCGTCTACGTGCCAGCCACGGCCGCGTCGATCGCCGTCGTCTACAACCTGGACGGGGTCGACGACCTCCGGCTCGACGGCCCCACCCTCGCCCGCATCTTCCAGCGCGACATCACCCGCTGGACCGATCCGGCCGTCGCCGCGCTCAACCCCGACGTCGACCTGCCCGACATCTCGATCACGGTGGCGAGGCGATCCGACGGGTCGGGTACCACCAAGAACTTCACCGGCTACCTGGATCGGGCCGCCGAAGGCGTGTGGCGGCTCGGGTCCGACGACACCGTGCCCTGGCCCGACGCCACCGAGGGGGGCCAGCAGAACCCCGGGGTCGCCCAGATCGTCCACGACGCGCCGGGTGGCATCGGCTACCTCGACTACGGGAACGCCAGGGAGATCGGGATGAGCATGGTCTCGAT
>JAAZBK010000184.1 GCA_012513855.1 Acidimicrobiales bacterium | reverse complement strand
GTCCAGGGCGGCGGCACGTTGTTCACCGAGCCCGTCCTGGTGGTCAACCAGAAGGCGAAGCTGATCGAGGTCAACAACGAGTACGCCATCTCGGACCAGCACGGGAACCAGATCGGAGCGGTGCGCCAGGTGGGGCAGAGCACCGCCAAGAAGGTCCTGCGGGTGCTCACCTCGGTCGACCAGTTCATGACCCACAAGCTCCAGGTGGTCGACCGCAACGGACAGGTGGTGCTCCAACTCACCCGGCCCGCCAAGGTGGTGAAGTCCAAGATCATCGTGCAGGACGGTCAGGGCACCGAGATCGGCACCATCGCCCAGGAGAACGCCATCGGCAAGATCCACTTCGGCCTCTTGGTGGGCGGCCAGCGGATCGGCTCCATCAACGGCGAGAACTGGCGGGCCTGGAACTTCAACGTCCAGGACCACACCGGCGCCGAGATCGCTCGCATCTCGAAGTCGTGGGAGGGCCTGGCCAAGACCTTGTTCACCACCGCCGACAACTACGTGGTGCAGATCCACCGACCGCTGGAGGGATCGCTGCAAGCTCTGGTGGTCGCCGCTGCGGTCAGCGTCGATACCGCGCTCAAGCAGGACAACCGGGGCTTCGGGTGATCCTGGAGCTGATCCCGTGACCGCTCGTCGATCCTTCGACCCTCCTCCGGGGGTGGTCTCGGAGCTGGTGGCCCGCGCCCTCGCCGAGGACCTGACGCCGCTGGGCGACCTCAGCGCCGCCATCCTGCCGCCTGACTCCCGAGCTGAGGCCCGCCTGGTGGTCCGCGAGCCCGGGGTGATCGCCGGCACCGCCTGCGCGGCGGAGACCTTCTCCCAGGTCGACGAGGCGATCACCACCGCTTGGGAGGTGTCCGACGGCGACCGGGTGCCAGGCGGCCAGGTGCTGGCCGTCGTCACCGGTCCGCTCGCATCGGTGCTCACGGCTGAACGCACCGCGCTGAACTTCATGGGTCACCTGAGCGGCATCGCCACCCGGACCCGTCAGTTCGTCGACGCCGCGGCTCCGCTTCGCGTCTGGGACACCCGCAAGACCATCCCGGGCCTCCGGTCGCTCCAGAAGGCGGCGGTGCGCGCCGGTGGCGCCCGCAACCACCGGGGCAACCTGTCCGACTGGGTGATGTTCAAGGACAACCACCTCACCGCGCTGGGCATCGACGAGGCCGTCCGGCGGGCGCGCGACGAGTGGCCCGGCCGCACGGTGCACGTGGAGTGCGATGCCATCGACCAGGTGCGCCAGGCGCTCGCGGCCGGGGCCGACGCCCTGCTGCTCGACAACATGTCGCCCGAGGAGATCCGTCGGTGCGTGGCGGTGGCCGACGAGCACGCGGCATCGGCCGGCACCCGACGGGCACTGCTCGAGGTCTCGGGTGGGATCACGTTGGAGACCGTCGGGAACTATGCCCACACCGGCGCCGACGTGGTGTCCAGCGGTTCGCTCACCAACTCGTCGCCCGTGCTCGACATCGGGCTCGACATCGAGGTGCGGTGACGCCTTGTAGGTTGGCGTCCGAACCCGGCTGACCCGAACCGACCAGGCGGTAGGTAATGACCGAAGCGCTCACCTCCAACCCGGCGATCGAGTTCCTCGAGTGGGACAGCGAGTTCCTGGGGCGAGGCATCGGAAGGATCCGCCTCGACGGCCTCTCGCTCGATGAGATCCGCGACGCCGAGGCCGCGGCGAAGGCGGCCGGCATCGAGTGCCTCTACGCCGACTTGGACCCCACCGATCCGCAGCCGACCTACGAGGTCCAGACCCTGGGGTATCGGTTCGTGGAGTCGTCCACGCTGTTCATCCTCCCCCTCGAACACCCCCGACGGACCTTCGACATCGAGTTCGAGATCCGCAAGGCCGTGCCCGACGATCTCGCCGTGCTGGAGGAGCACACGGCGATGATGGCGCCCTGGAGCCGATACGCGGTCGACCCGCACTTCGGACTCGACGTGGCCTTTCGGATGCAGATGGCCAGCCTCGAACGCATGGTCCGCTGCGAGACCGATGAGCGGCAGGCCCTCGTCACGCTCGACGACGACGAGATCACCTGCTTCGTCGGCATGCGTCGCATCCCCGAGCCGGTGGCCGACACGGTTGCCACCTTCCGCAAGGGAGGTGGCGCAGCGGGGAGGCTGATCGAAGCAGCCCGTGACTGGGCCGGCGATGAGCCGCTGCTCGGAGGGACCTGCGCCAGCCGGAACATCCCGGTCTTCCGCTACGTCCAGAACTGCGGGTTCCGCGTGCTCAAGGTCGAGTACAAGTTCCACCGCTGGTTCGACGAGGACTGACTGCTCGACTCGGCCACAGCTCGTGGTTGTGTTTCGACCATCACCGTCGGGCAGGCTTTCGCGATGCTTCTGGCGGTCGACGTGGGAAACACCCAGACACTGATCGGATTGTTCGGCGACGAACCGGACGCCGAGAACGGGCTCGGCGGCTACGCCGACGACGGCCAGCCGCCGGTGGGACGTTGCGAACAGGGTCTGCTCGACCACTGGCGGATCCACACCAACGGTCGACGGACCAGCGACGAGTACGCCCTGCAGGTCCAGGAGTTCCTCGGGTTCCACGGCTTCTCCTTCGACGACGACGTCGACGGCATCGCCATCTCCTCGGTGGTCCCCTCGGTCACGGCGGCACTGCGCGACATGACCCTGAAGTACTTCGGCTTCCGCCCGGTGGTCATCGAAGCCGGAGTCAAGACCGGGATGCCGATCCTCACCGAGAACCCGCGAGAGGTCGGCGCCGACCGGATCGCCAATGCGGTCGGGGCGGCCGACCTGTACGACGGCCCGATAGTGGTGATCGACTTCGGCACCGCCACCACCTACGACGCGGTGTCGGCCAAGGGGGAGTACCTGGGCGGTCTGATCGCCCCCGGCGTGGAGATCAGCCTCGACGCCCTGTACACCCAGACCGCTGCTCTCCGGCGAGTGGAACTGGTGGAGCCCCGCAACGTGATCGGTCGGACCACGGTGGAATCGATCCAGGC
>JAAZBK010000183.1 GCA_012513855.1 Acidimicrobiales bacterium | reverse complement strand
TCGGTGGGCGCCGTGGTGGTGGGCGCCTCGACGTCGAGCGGGGCGTTGGGGTTGATCGCCGTGGAGATCAGGGGCCGGAACTCGAGCTTGGCCGTGCAACCCACCACCGATTCGGCCTGGGCCCGGTTCTTGACGCCCGGCAGCTGCACCACCACGGTGCGGCCCTGGCGGGTGATGTCGGGCTCGGCCACTCCCAGCCCGTCGACGCGCTGGCGGATGATGTCCTTGGCCTTCTCGACGGCCTCCTCCGAGGGCATCCGGCCGTTGACCTCCTTGGCCTGGAGCACGACCGAGAAGCCGCCCTGGAGGTCGAGCCCCAGCACCGGCGACGTGTTGGTGGCGAAGGCCAGGAGGCTGCCGCCGAACGACACCACCAGCATCAGGACCATGGATACCCAGAGGTTCCGGTTCTTCACGCCTCTCCCCCCGCGTCGCCCGGGGCGACGTCGTCGTTCTCGCTTCTCACATCGTCCTCCGTACCGTCGGCGACGCCGTCGGTGTCTTCGATCTCCAGGCGCCGCATGATCGCGGCGCGGGCCACCTTCAGTTCGGTTCCCGGGGCCACCAGGAGCTGAACGGTCTCCGACGAGAGGGCGGTGATCCGTCCGTGGATGCCGCCCGCGGTGATCACCTGGTCACCGACCTCCAGGGTCTCGACCATGGCTCGTTGGGCACGTACCCGGGCCTGCTGAGGTCGGATGAGGAGGAACCACCCCAGGGCAATGAGCAGGATGGTGAGGATCAGCTGGGGCACGCGCAGGTCTCGGTGGAGGGTCGAATCTGGGCCGGCGGAAACCTTACGGCAGCGCAGCGGCCATCCGGACATCATGGGGCATCGCGTTCTAGCCCCAGACGTCGAGGATCCGCCGGCGCTCCGCTTCGAAGCGACCCTCCCTGATGGCGCTCCGCATCCCGACCACCAGTTCCGACAGCCAGGCCACGTTGTGGATGGTGAGGAGGCGGTCCGCGGTGGGTTCCTTGAGGCGGTGGAGGTGACGCAGGTACGAGCGGGACCAGCGGGCGCAGACCCGACAGCCGCACGACTCGTCGAGCGGGCGCTCGTCGCGTTCGAACTCGAGCCTTCGGATGCTGAGCTTGCCCTCCGATGTGAGGATCGTGCCGTGGCGGGCGTGGCGGGTGGGCAGCACGCAGTCAAACATGTCGACGCCCAGGGCCACCGCCTCGACGATGGACGCAGGGTCGCCCACCCCCATGAGGTAGCGGGGCTGGTCTTCGGGCAGATGCTCCAGCGCCGAGGCGAGAGCCGGGAGCATCTCGTCCCTGCTCTCCCCCACCGACAACCCGCCGATCGCGTAGCCGTCGAACCCCAGATCGACCGTGCGCCGCGCCGACTCGGCCCGCAGCACGACGTCGGTTCCGCCCTGGCTGATCCCGAACTGGGCCTGCTCCAGCCCTCGATCCTGCCGTTCCGCAGCCCCTGCCACGAAGGCGGCCCGCCCGCGGGCAGCCCAGGCCGCGGTCCGCTCCACCGCTGCCTGGACCACCTTCGGCGGCGACGGCAACGGCGGGCAGACGTCGAGCACCATCTGGATGTCGGCGCCCAGCAGGGTCTGGATCTCCACCGCCGACTCCGGAGTGAGGTGGTGGCGGTCTCCGTCGTAGGTGGACCGGAACGTGGCACCGTCGTCGGTGACCTTCGGTTCCAGGGAGAAGATCTGGTAGCCGCCGGAGTCGGTGAGCACGTGTCCGCTCCAGTCCATGAAGCCGTGGAGGCCGCCCATGTCGGCCACCAGCTGAGCGCCGGGCCGCAACATCAGGTGGTAGGTGTTGCCCAGGATCAGCGGGATCCCGAGCGCCTCCAGATCGGCGGAGTCCAGGGTCTTCACCGCAGCCCTGGTTCCCACCGGCATGAACAACGGGGTGGGCAGGACGCCGCGGGGCGTGGTGATGGAGCCGGTGCGGGCCGCCCCGTCTCGTGCTTCGACGTCGATGGTGAGCTTCACGGGTGAGCGTCCTCCCGGAGCGCATCGCGGTCGAGCAGCATGGCGTCGCCGAAGGAGAGGAACCGGTATCGCTCCCTGAGCGCCTCGTCGTAGAGGTGGCGCCAACCGGGCCCGGCGAACGCCTCCACCAGCGCCAGCAGAGAGCTGCGCGGGACGTGGAAGTTGGTCATCAGCCGTTCCACCAGGGCGAAGGGGTAGCGCCCGTGGATGAACAGGCGAGTGTGCCCCTCCAGGTCGCCCGTCGCCGCCCACGACTCCAGCGCCCGGACGACGGTGGTTCCCACGGCCACCACCCGACCGGCGACTTCACCCGCACCGCCGGGCGCGATCCGGTCGGCCAGGACCGCCGCGGTGGCGGCGGGAATCCGGTAGTGCTCTGCGTGCATCGGGTGGTCCTCAACGCGATCGGCGGTGATCGGTCGGAAGGTCCCGAGCCCGACCACCAGCTCGACCCGGACGACCGTCACGCCCCGCTGCCGGCAGCGTTCGAGCAGCTCGTCGGTGAGGTGCAGACCAGCGGTGGGCGCCGCCACCGAGCCGGGCCGTTCGGCGAAAACCGTCTGGTAGCGGCCAGGATCGACCAACGGTTCGTGCACGTAGGGCGGAAGCGGCACCTCCCCCACCCCGTCCAGCCAGGCGAGATCCTCGACCTCGGTGGTGATCGGGCCGGTGATCCGGACCGAGCGGCGTCCGTCGTCGCCCAGCACCTCTCCCACCGTCACCGCCATCGCTGGCGCCAGCGCCGTTGCCGCGGCATCGGCGACCGACAGCACCGTTCCCGGGGGAACCCGTCGGCTGGGTCGCACCAGCGCCTCCCACTCCCCGTTCCCCCGATGCTCCAACAAGAGCAGCTCGACCGCTCCCCCGGTGGGCTTGCGGAGGTGGAGGCGTGCCGGGATCACCTTGGTGTCGTTGACCACCAGGACGTCGTCGGGGTCGAGCAGCGAATCCAGGTCGGCCACCACCCTGTGCTCGAGTCCGTGACCCGTCGCCACCAGCAAGCGGGCCGAATCTCGGGGCTCGACGGGGGTCTGAGCTATGGCGGCGTCGGGAAGGTGGTAGTCGAGGTCGGCCGCGTCCATGGGCCTGCCAGCGTAGGTACCCGTCGCTGCGGCCAGCACCACCGGCTCGACGGCGGACCTCAGCCGAAGAGCCCTGGTGGCGGGGCGTCGTCGACCACGGCGGGAGCGGGAACGGCCAACCCCAGGTGCTCCCACGCAGCGGCGGTGGCCACGCGGCCCCGGGGCGTGCGCATGAGCAGCCCCTCACGGATGAGGAACGGCTCGTAGACGTCTTCGACGGTCTCGGTGGGTTCGGACACGCTGATGGCCAGGGTCGACAGCCCGACCGGGCCGCCACCGAAGCGCCGGCACAGCGCCGACAGCAGCGAACGGT
>JAAZBK010000182.1 GCA_012513855.1 Acidimicrobiales bacterium | reverse complement strand
TCATCCGGACGCCCCTCATGCGGCTCCGCGAGAAGGTGCCGTGGCTCTTCGCCCGGGTGGCGTTCGCCGAGCTGTCGCCCTTCGGCGTCACCAACCTGGCCAACACCAACGTCGAGGCCATCGACGGTCGTTTGTTCATCGGCTACGACGCCGGACGCCCGGTCGAGGTCGACGCGCAGACCATGGAGTACCTGACCCCGGTCGGAGCGAACGGCGAGTGGTTCCAGGCGATGCCGGGGCTGTTCGAGCCGATGGTCTCGGTGGCAGCCCACCCGGCCGCGGCCCATGACGAGAACGCGCTCTACTTCGTCAACTACACCCCCGTTCCCGCGCCCGACGGCCAGGCCCAGGTGTCGCTCGCGCGGTGGCCGCTGGAGGGTGCGCTCGAGCGGTGGCCGCTGAAGGGCGTCATCCCCTTCGACACGATCCACGACGTGAAGGTCACCAGCGACCACGTGGTGTTCTCCGACCTGCCCTTCGCCGTCGGACCCGAGGCCATGGGGTTCGGCGAGCGCACCGAACCGAACTCCGACGTCACCCGCCTCACCATCGTGGCCAAGGCCGACCTGGCCGCCACCCCGTCGGGCCAGCCGGTCCGGGTGACCACGGTGGAGGTCCCGATGCCGACCGGTCACCTGAGCGTCGACCACGACGAGGAAGACGGGGTGATCACCGTCTACCTCGAGCACATCCCGCTCGCCGACCTCATGATCGCCATCAAGCCCGACGAGCCGGCTCACTTCGGGGGCGCCCCGATCCCAGCCGACTACTCGGGCCTGGTGGCCACCACGGTGCAGCCCGGCGCGGTCGGTCGCTACCGGATCCGTGCGGCCACCGGCGAGGTGCTCGAGTCGACCGTCGCCTCCGACGACCGGTTCTGGGGCCCGCTGATCGCCACGCGCGACGTCAGCTCGCTCGAGACGCGCCGGACGGGCCGGTACCTCTGGTTCGCGGGAATGGGCTACGACCCCGCCCTCGTACCCGAGGAGTGGTGGCGCCTCTACGGCGAAGCGGGCCTGAACTCGTTGGTGGACCCCGCCGACCTGCCACAGGATGCCGTTCCGGCATCGATCGCCCGCTTCGACCTGGACACCATGGAGGTGGTCGAGGTGTGGTCGTTCTCCGATGGCGCGTTCGCCAGCCCCCCGGTCTTCGTGCCCCGACGACTGCCCGACGGAGAACCGGCCCCGGCCGACGACGGCTACCTGATGGTGCTGGTCCACCGCGACGGCGACAAGGAGATCGAGGTCTTCGAGTCGCTGAACATCGAGAAGGGGCCGGTGGCCCGGGCCACGGCCAAGGGCTTCAACCCGCCGCTGCTGCTCCACGGGTGCTGGACCCGGCGAACCGACCGGCGCTCGTCGTACTCGGTCCCGAAGCGCCGCGACGTGGCGGGCGCGGTGGCCGACCTGCCGCGGCACATGGTGTCGATGGTGCGCACCGGGTGGGCCATGCGGCCACGGTGACGCGGACGGCCCGTCGCAAATCTGACCGAAACGGTGGCTTTTGCACCGAATCGCATCTAGGGTTCCTGCTTGGGCCGCCTGACACTTGGCGGTCTTTATTGAAACGGAAAACAAAAAATGGCAACAGGCACTGTGAAGTTCTTCAACGCTGAGAAGGGCTTCGGCTTCATCTCCCGTGAGTCGGGCGACGATGTGTTCGTCCACTTCTCCAACATCGTCGGCGAGGGCTACAAGTCCCTCGATGAAGGTCAGAACGTCGAGTTCGACCTGGCTCCCGGACGCAAGGGTGAGGAAGCCCAGAACGTTCGCGTGATCTGATCCTTCGGGACCGATCCACAGGCGAGCCGCCGGCCTCAGGGCCGGCGGCTCGTCCGGTTTTCGGGGGCGATCGTCTCCGGCCCGGTGGTGTCACCCGCGGTGTCGCCCGATGCTCTGTCGCCCGCCGGCCCTTGACGGCGCCGCCTCGGCGCGATCGACTGGCCGGGCAGAGCGAGGAGGGAACCGGGGGGACGAACCCACAGGAGGCCCCCATGGCCGCAGCAGGATCCGTAGCCCGCATCACCGAGATCAGCGCCCGATCTGACTCGAGCTTCGACGACGCCGTGAAGGTCGGCGTCGAACGAGCCAACGCCACCCTTCGCAACGTCACCGGCGCCTGGGTGAAGGAGCAGAAGGTGGAGGTGGCCAACGGCGGCATCGTCACCTGGCAGGTGATCCTCCAGGTCACCTTCGTCCTCGACTGACGGAGGCGGCCGTGCGGGGAGCTGGCCTCAGGCTGCCACCAGGTCGTCGATCTGGTTGATGGCCAGGGTCGCTCCCTCGACCACACCCATCTCGAGCACCTGCTGGAGCCCTTCGGCGGAGTCGTAGGCGCTGGTGAAGGTGGCACGGGTGCCGCCGTCTATCGCCTCGAAGCTGTAGGTGTTCTTCGACACGGGCAGGTCCTCGTTCGGCGCGAAGGTGTCGTCGAGGGCGAACCCGTCGTCGAAGGAGAAGCCGCGGGGCTCATCCACCGAGGCGATCAGCCACCAGCCGTAGTACTTCTCTCCCTCAGGTGAGGTCATGTAGTAGTGCGACCGCCTGCCGGGACTCAGGTCGTGCTGGACGAACGTGGCCGGGTGGGTGGGTGGTCCGAACACCGTCTCGAGCTGGCGGGCGTCGGCGTAGACCTGCCAGATGCGCTCGACCGGGGCGGCGAACTGGGCGGTGATGGTGAGCGTGCGGGTGTCGATGTCGGGGGTGACGTCGGTGACTGGCATCAGGGCTTCTCCTTGGGATGGGGGGGAGGGGTGGGGTCGATGGGATCCAGGGGATCCAGGGCGATGAGCTCGTCGATGCGGGCGATGCGGCCACGCCACAGCCCCTCGAGCTCGGTGAGCATGGAGGCGACCGAGCGGACCGCCTCCACCTCGCCGTGGGCGAGCTGCTCGCGTCCGTGACGGCGCTTGGTCAGGAGGCCGGCCCGTTCCAGGACGGCGACGTGCTTCTGCACCGCGGCGAACGACATGTCGTAGTCGGCGGCCAACGCCGACACCGAGTGCTCACCGGTGAGGACCCGCCGCAGGATGTCGCGCCGGGTGCGATCGGCCAGGGCCCGGAACATGGCATCAGCCCGGTCCTCCTGCTCGTCGATCGCTTCGTCCTTCACGGATCACAACATACAACCATTCGGTTGTATGTCAAGGTCGGCATCACGGCACACGGGATCGGGCAGCCGTGGCACACCCGCGAGGCGTCAGGCCAGTGACGTACGGCGCACATCCCCGAGTCACGCGCAGGCCAAAGCTGGATGCGCCGACCACAAGGCCCGAGCCTCGGTCACAGCGCAACCGCTCTGTCGTCGAGGGGTGCCCCGCTAGCGTCGACGGGGCCCGCCACGGTCAGTGCCGGGCCCGCATCCCAGGAGCGAGTGTCGTGAGCGTCGGCGTCATCATCGAGCACCGCGTGCGTCCCGGTTCGCGCGACGCCGTCCACGCCGTCTGGGACGAACGGCTGCGGCCGGCCATCGCCGCCAATCCTGACCACGAGGCCTACGCCTACATGTTCGACGCCGACGATCCCGACGTGATCCGGGCGTTCCAGCAGTACACCGACTCAGATGCGGCCGCGGCGTTCCTGGCCACCCCCGCCTACGCGGCCTACGTCGAGGCGGTGGAGGGCCTCCTCCTGGGCCCGCCGACGGTCACGCGAACCGACATCATCTGGACCAAGGAGTAGCCGCACCGGGCTCGCCAGGCCGGTGGTCGGGGGACCGGGGGACGCACACGCCCCGCTGATGCGGAGCCATCAGGTCGAGCAGCACGGTGCTCAGATGGTCCGAGCGCTTCAAGAGCGACCGAACCGTTGGTATGCGGCTTGCCGAGTGGTGTCCAGCGCAGCACCGATCACGGTCCAGGAGTCGCCAGCGTCGCGCGCGGCCTGCACCGCGGCTCGAAGCTCGCGTTCTGCTTCGTCGATGCGCTGCCGGGCAGCGACGATCTGGCGGAAGTGGGTGGCGTCGCGTGCCTCGTGGCTCCCGGGGTCGATGTCGTCGAGTCCGGTGGCGGCGG
>JAAZBK010000181.1 GCA_012513855.1 Acidimicrobiales bacterium | reverse complement strand
TGCGATGGGCGTTCGGCGTCGCCTGGGCGACCAAGATGACCCGGGCGACCCGGCTGACCAGGGCGGGCGGGCTGACCGGGGCGACGGGGTTCGGTCATGACGGAGGCCTCTCTGCGCGGGCCATCGATGCCGCTGTCCACAGGTGGCGGATGTCGGCGATGGCGCGAAACGTGTCGTTGAGGTGCGTGCATGTGGTGGTGCCGGTGAAGTCGTCGCGCACCTTCGAGCGCAGGTCTTCGATCGGCTCCCCCACCAGTCGGGACGCGCTGGCGGCAGCCGCCGGACACTCCGGCGCCGGTAGCGGGCCGGGCACAGCCTCGGCTTCGAGGATCGTCCACGTGTCCGGATCCACTCGGACGACCAGGCCGTACTCGTGCACGACGGTCTCGGAGGCATCGGCCTCGCTGTAGGTGTCGCGAAAGCGCACCTCGACGCGGATCGGAGCCGAGGCGGTCCGGCCGTCGGGACCGACACCTCGCCAGACGTCGACGAGGCGACGTCGCCGCACGCTCTGCGGGGGAAGTGGCTCGACCGGGTGCCACGCGAGGTCGTCGTCGCCATCGTCCAACGCCGGCGCCGGGGGTCCCCACGACACGAGCGCTCGTCCGGTCTCGGCCGCGGCCACCGCGAGCGCGCCGCCTTCGGACCATCCGGCGCAGACTCCGATGGGCAGCTTTCGCTTCCCGGTTGCTCCGCTGCCGTGTCCCGACAGCCCCATGCGCAGCGGAACCGAGCCGGCGACGAGCGTCACCACCGGTGTCTCGTCGAGCAGTTGGTGAGTCAACGAACCTCCGCGCTCCAATTCTGGGGCGGCTGCAGCGAGGGCTCGTCGGAACCCCGAACCGGCCCGCTCGCCGACCATGGCCTCCAAGCCCGCCACCGCTGGCTCGGCGAAGACCTGCAGCACCGAGCGTCCGCCGCTCCCGTCCACCACCACCGAGGTGGCTGCCGCGTCGACCAGGTAGGCGTTGCCGTCCACCCCGGTTGCCAGGTCGCGGCCCGCTCCCACCAGCAGGAGCGGTCCGTCGATGCCACCTGGCCGGAGTCCGTCGATCGTGATGGTCCGACGGACCGAGCCCCGGCGGCGCCGGGGCACGCTCGAAGCAGCGGGCGCGGTTCCGGCCCATCGGCGATCATCGGCAGAGGCCACCGTTCGTTTCTACCGCCGCGGTGGACGAAAGCGTCAATCGCGGTGACGAGGACGCCGCCCCGGTCAGGCCCCAGCGCTCTCCAACGACCCCTCCTCCAGGAGGTAGCCACGGCTTCGCACCGTTCGGATCACCAGGCCGAGGTCGGCCACCCGACGGCGAAGCCGCACGATGTGGACGTCGAGCACGTTGCGCCCCGGAACGGTTTCGGGCCAGCCTGCCCGAGAAAGGGCTTCGCGGCTCACGACGGTCCGGTAGCGGTCGAGCATCGCAGCTATGAGGCGCATCTCGACGGGTGGCAGCGGCACCCACCGGCCCCCGAAGTGGAGCAGTCCGTGCTCGTCCAGCTCCGGAGCCCCGCTGGCGGTGGCGCGCACCCGATCATCGAGCACCTGCACTCGCGACTCGACGTCCTCGTCGGTGGCCGGGAGACGTATCCAGTCCTCCAGGACATCGGTGGTCAGCGGCGGGGTGGCGTCCTCGGCCACCAGGACCAACCGGGGCGTGCCGTCCTCTCGCATCTGTCTCAGCCGTTCGGGCTCCGTTGGCCATCGGACGAGCTCAACCTGCATGTCGGGAAACGTACGAGCGGCACGTTTCACGTTCGTTTCGTCCTCGTGAAGGACACTGGACGGCGGCTTCACGTCCGCGTCAGGGTCGCCCTTGGGGCCCAGCCCCGTTTCTGACGTACCATCAGAAACATGTCGACCCGCACCCGCGTTCCCGCGCTCGGAGCCGAGGGATGGTTCACCGTCGATGCCGACGAGCCCGCCCTCCTCGGTCAGAAGTGCACCAGTTGTGGCACCTACGCCTTCCCCAAGGCCGACTACGGCTGCCCCAACCCGGGGTGCACCGGTACCGAGTTCTCCGAGGTGCCACTGTCACGACGGGGAACCGTCTGGAGCTACACCGATGCCCGCTACCAGCCCCCGGCCCCCTACGTGGTGCCCACCGATGAGCACGTTCCGTTCGCCATCGCCGCTGTCCACCTCGCCGACGAGGGCCTGGTGGTGATGGGACAGATGGTCGCCGGCGTCACCGTCGACGACCTGTCGGTCGGGACCGAGGTCGAGCTCGTGGTCGACGTGTTGTTCAGCGATGACGACACCGACCACCTGATCTGGAAGTGGAGGCCCGTCACGAGCGCTCACAGCAGCACCGGCGGCACGAGCGAGCGAGGGGACGCCTGATGGCCGCCAACGAGGTCGCCGTTCTCGGCGTCGGGATGCACCCCTGGGGCAAGTGGGGTCGGAACTTCGTGGAGTACGGCGTTGCCGCGGCACGCGACGCCCTTCGCGACGCCGGCATCGCGTGGAGCGAGGTGCAGTTCGTGTCGGGCGCCGACACCATGCGAAACGGCTACCCGGGCTACGTGTCCGGAGCCACGTTCGCCCAGGCCATGGGGTGGAACGGCGCCCGCGTGGCGTCGTCGTACGCGGCGTGCGCCTCGGGGGTCACGGCCATCGAGGCCGCTCGCACCCGCATCCTCGCGGGATTGTGCGACGTTGCTCTCGTGGTCGGCGCCGACACCACCCCGAAGGGGTTCCTGGCCCCCAACGCAGGTGATCGTCCCACCGACCCCGATTGGCTGCGCTTCCGGCTCATCGGAGCGACCAACCCCACGTACTTCGCGTTGGCGGCCCGCAGGCGCATGGACCTCCACGGAGCCACCAGCACAGACTTCGCCAAGGTGAAGGTGAAGAACGCCGCCAACGGGCTAGCCAACCCGAACGCCCGCTACCAGAAGGCGGTCACGGTCGACGAGGTGCTGGCCAGCCCGGTGGTGGCCGACCCGCTCCACCTGCTCGAGATCTGTGCCACCTCCGACGGTGGCGCCGCCATCGTCCTGGCGTCGATGGACTTCGCCAAGCGCCACGCCGGCACGGCCGGATCACCCGTGCGCGTCTCGGCGGTGTCGACGGTGACCCCGTCGTACCCGAACACCATCATCGACCTCCCCGACATCGCCACCGACTCGAGCGCTGTGGTGGCCGCCCCGGCCAGCCCGTTCAAGGAGTCGATCGCTCAGGCGGCCTATGCCGAGGCCGGCATCGGCCCCGAGGATCTCTCGCTTGCCGAGGTGTACGACCTGTCCACCGCGCTGGAGCTGGACTGGTACGAAGACATCGGCCTGTGCAAGCGCGGAGAGGCCGAGAAGCTCCTCAACGACGGTGACACCCAGATCGGTGGGCGGATCCCGGTGAACCCGAGCGGTGGTCTGGCCTGCTTCGGCGAGGCCGTGCCCGCCCAGGCCATCGCGCAGGTGTGCGAGGTCACGTGGCAGCTCCGGGGACAGGCCACCGGACGACAGGTCGACGGGGCCCGGGTGGGGATCACCGCCAACCAGGGCCTCTTCGGTCACGGTTCGTCGGTCCTGCTCTCCCGCTAGCGCCGACCGGCAACCACGTTCGCGATCACGAGAATCCGATGCGCGCCCGGCCCGGCCGCAATAGGTTGATCAGCGCTCAGGGGGGACGACCAAAGGGGATTCGAATGTCACGAATGCGATTGCTCGCTCTGGCAGCGTGCATGACGATCGTCGCCACCTCGTGCAACTACGTCGACATGGCCGCCCACTGGCGAGACAAGGGCGACCCGGTGCCCTGGTGGTGCAACCCCACCGAGGAGATCCCGGTGACCGACGGGCCCGCTTCGGGCAACGTCGACTGGTACGCGGGAACCCACAAGGCGCCGCTCACCTGGGATCAGTGCGAGACGCTGTCGGCCCAACTCGACTCCGCGCTGCAGACGGTGTCGCAGTGGCCCACCGCCGCCGACGCCGAGGCCGACGGTTGGGGCATGGTGATGCCGTACTTCCCGGGCATGGGAACCCACCACACCCGCAACGGGTTCATGGTCGACCTGATCAACGATCCGGAGTTCGACCGTCACAACCCGATCCTCGATGACTACGGGATGGACGACGTGTTCGATCCCGCCGACCCCGAGGTGCTCCAGTTCGACGGAAACGGGCCGGACGCCCGGCTGGTCGGGTTCGACTACTACGTGCGAACCGACACGGGCCTGCCCCCCGAGGGCTTCGAGGGGAACAACGACTGGTGGCACCACCACCCCTGGATCTGCTTCAGCAAGACCAACGGCCGGTCGATCAACTTCAACACCTCCGACTCCACCTGCACCGCACAGGGTGGGCTGAACGTGAACATGTCGAACTACTACATGCTCCACGCCTGGGTGCT
>JAAZBK010000180.1 GCA_012513855.1 Acidimicrobiales bacterium | reverse complement strand
GTCAGAGCGCAGCTCGGCCATCTCGGTGTTCAGGTCGGCGCGAAGCCCGGCCATCTCCGCTCGGAGAACGGCTGATTCCGCGGTGATGCGGTCGTTCAAGGACCGTTCCATGTTCTCCAGATCGCCGCGGCGAGCAACGTCGGACCAACCCTGGTGTGGCAGCAGCTCCATCATCGTTTCGGCCTCCGCACGGCCGAGACGTTCGTCCAAGCGTGCAAACAGATTCTGCCGCGCTCGTTCAGTGATTTCCATGGCACTTCCTCGGAGTTCATCAGCTAGCTGGGGCCGACGTAGCCCGAGGTGGCCTGCGCTGAACAGTGCGGCCGATCTCGTCGCCCTGAAGCTACCTAGCCCCGGTGACGATCCGAACTGAGCTCTTCCGCGCAATCGACCACCGTGGTCACGCTCACCTCGTCACCGGCGAGAACCGGATCCAGTTCGGCGAGCACGCGGCGGGCTGCCGCCTCCAGCTGACCACCGGCCAGTTCAGTGAGCGCCGCCGCTCGCGGGTCCGACACCGGGGCACCCCGGCCCCTGAGGTGGCACAGCCAGGCGGCGATCACTCGGGCGGCTCCTGTGCCGGATCGACCTGCGGTTCGCTCGGCCCGCATCGTCGGGAGGATGCGAACCGGGATCTTCTGGGACCCGTCGGCCGCGATCTGAGCCAGGTGGTGGGCGATGCGTGGATTGGTGAAACGCTGGTGCAGCGCCGCCCGATAGCCGGCCAGGTCCGGCGCGGGCAGGTCGAGGTGGCGCGACGCCTCGTCCCACCACTCCTCCACCCAGCCCACCACCACGTCGTCGGACATCGCCGCGGCCACGGTGTCGTGACCGAGGATCGATCCGGCGTAGGCCAGCAGCGAGTGAGCACCGTTGAGAAGCCACAGCTTGCGCCGCTCGAACGGCTCGACGTCGTGGACGAAACGGGCACCGCCGCTCTCCCAAGCGGGACGGCCAGCCCCGAAGGCGCCGCTCAGGATCCACTCGTGGAACGGCTCGGTGATCACCAGCGAGCGGTCGTCGGTTCCGGTCTCGTCTCGGAACGATTCACGGTCCAGGTCTGTGGTCCGGGGCGTGATCCGATCGACCACCGTCGAGACCACCGACACCGACGAGCCGATCCAGTCGACGAGCGCAGGGTCGACCGCTTCGGCCACGTCGACCAGGACCCGTCGAAGGGTCTCGCCGTTGGTCGACAGGTTGTCGCACGGGACCAACGTGATCGGTCCCGCGTCGACCCGGCGTCGAGCCACGAGACCGGCCACCAACCGAGCCGGGGCGGTGACCGGCCGCGCTTCCCCCGGCGAGCCACCGCCCTCCCGACCGACGGTGCGGCGAAGCAGATCCACGTCGGACCGCAGCGCCGGCGAGTCGAGGTCGGCACCGCCCGAGGCTCCCATGAGGTAGCCGGCCTCGGTCACCGTCGAGGTCACCACCGCCACCGCCGGGTCGGTGAAGCAGCGGTCCCAAGCATCGACGTCGGCCGCGGCGTGGGCCGAGACGACGCTGCCGATCACCTGGTGGACGTCGCCTCCGGGCCCACGGACCACGAGCGTGTAGCGACCGCCCTGCTCGGCGAGCACCGTCGACCGGCCGGAGCTCCGACCCCCGAACGCGGCGTATCCCCACTCCTCGGCGTCGGCCGCGGTGTGGGTGTACCAGGCCTGGTGGGCCTGGAAGAAGGCGCCGAGACCGAGGTGGACCATTCGCACCGGTGGCCGCGGGTCGGCCGGGGTCCGGCTCAGCCGCTGCTGGCCCACGCCATCGCTCACAGCTTGAAGACCCGCCGAGCCTGGTCGCCCGCAATGTCGATCGCGATGGCAGTGGCCTCGTCCTCGTCGAGGCGGTGCTCGACCACCAGCTGGGCCAGGTAGCCGGCGTCGATCCGGCGCGCGGTGTCGTGGCGGGCGGGGATGGAGCAGAACGCCCGAGTGTCGTCGACGAAGCCCGAGGTCCGGCTGAACCCGACGGTGTCGGTGATGGCCTCCCGGAAGCGACGCATGGCGTCGGGGGCGTCGAGGAACCACCACGGAACCCCCACGAACACCGACGGGTAGAACCCGGCCAGCGGGGCCAGCTCCCGGGACCACACCGTCTCGTCGAGCGTGAACAGCACGAGGTGGAAGCCCGGATGGGTTCCATAGCGCTCCAGCATCGGGCGCAGCGCCCGGGTGAACTCCACCGTGGTGGGGATGTCGTGGCCGGTGTCGGGGCCGTGGCGCTCGAAGGTGGGCGTGTGGTGGTTGCGGCTGACCGCCGGGTGGATGGTCATGGCCAGCCCGTCGTCGCACGACATGCGAGCCATCTCGCCCAGCATGTGGCGGCGGAAGGCGGTGGCTTCTGCTTCGGTGGCGGAGCCGGCCAGGGCCGCCGCGTAGATGCGGCCCGCCTCGGCATCGGTGAGCGGCGCGCACCCCACGTCGGCGTGGCTGTGGTCGGCCGACGTCGCCCCTCGCTCCACGAACAACCGACGCCGCTCCTCCAGCGCCGCCACGTAGCCCCGGTAGTGGCCGACCTCGACGCCGGCCGCCTCTCCCAACCGTGCCACATCGTCGACCCAGGTCGAACGCTCGGGTTCGAGGTAGCGATCGGGCCGGAAGGTCGGCACCACCCGTCCTTGCCAGGAGGGGTCGGCGGCCAGCGCCGCGTGGTCGGCCAGGTCCGAGCACGGGTCGTCGGTGGTGGCGAGCACCGAGATGTCGAACCGCTCGAACAGGGCCCGGGGCCGGTAGGTGGGCTCGGCGAGCCGTTCGCACAGGTGATCGAAGATGCGGTCGGCGCTGCCGGCCGAAGGCCTCTCGGGCACCTCGAAGATGTCGACGAGCTCCGCCTCCAGCCAGGTGCGAACCGATGTTCCGGCCAGCAGGGTCCAGCGTTCGCAGAGGTGGCGCCACACCTGGCGGGACCGGTCCTCGGAGAGCTCGGTGGCCCCGGCAGCCAGGTCGTCGAGCGACACGCCGTCGGCGTGTAGAAGCCGGGTGACGTAGTGGTCGGGCGTGATGAACAGCGTGGCGGGGTCGGCGAACGGCTCGTCGCGGAGCAGAAGACCGGGGTCGACGTGGCCGTGCGGCGACACGATCGGCAGTTCGGCGGTGGCCCGGTGGATCCGCCGGGCCACCGCTCGCTGAGCCGGCTCGGCGGGGAGGAGCCGGTCTGGATCGAGGGGCCACTGCGGTCCGTGTGACATGGCCGTACATTGCTGGAGGGCTGTTGCCGCCGCAAGCGATCGGGCTCGGTAGCCCGCCACGGAAGGAGACCGATGACCAGCACCGGGATCGGTGGGCCCGACGAACTGCTCGACGACGACGCGGTGCGGGGGTTCGTGAGCTCGAGCCTGGCGTCGGCCGACCTCGACGGCAGGAGCGTCTGCGTGCTGGTCCCCGACGCCACCCGGACCTGCCCGCTCCCGCTGCTCCTCGCTGCCGTCCACGGCGCGCTCCACGGTCGAGCGTCGCGCCTCACGGTAGTGGTGGCCCTCGGCACCCACGCCGGCCTCACCGACGAGGCGCGAGCCGCCCTGCTCGGCCACCCGGTCGGCGATCCGGACAGCACCTATCCGGGGATGGCGGTGGTCGACCACCGGTGGTGGGACCCGGCCACCTTCGCCGAGGTGGGCACCATCAGCGGCGACCGCCTCGCGGAGCTGTCGGAGGGACGGCTGGCCCAGGAAGCACCCGTGAGGATCAACCGCCACGTGGTCGACCACGACGTCACGCTGGTGGTCGGTCCGGTCTTCCCCCACGAGGTGGTCGGGTTCTCCGGCGGCAACAAGTACCTCTTCCCCGGGGTGAGCGGCCCCGAGATGATCGACCTCTCCCACTGGCTCGGCGCCCTGATCGGCAGCGCAGAGATCATCGGGACGCGGGGCACCACCCCGGTGCGGGCCCTCATCGACGAGGCCGCCGCCATGGTGCCGTCAGAGCGGTTGGCCCTGTGCGTGATCGTCGACCCGACCTCCGGACGGCTGCGGTCCGTCCACTTCGGTCCGCCGGAGGCGTCGTGGGCCGCGGCCGCAGAAGTGTCGGCGCAGTGCCACGTCCGCTACCTCGACGCTCCAGTGGCCCGGGTGCTGTCGATCCTTCCGACCCAGTACGACGACATGTGGACGGGGGCCAAGGGGTTCTACAAGGTCGAGCCGGTGGTGGCCGACGGCGGCGAGGTGGTGATCTACGCACCCCACATCACCGAGATCTCCCGCATGCACCCCAACATCGCCGAGATCGGGTACCACTGCCGCGACTACTTCGTGGAGCAGTGGGACCGGTTCTCCCACCTGTCGTGGGGCGAGATCGCCCACTCCACCCACCTCTGCGGGGCGGGCACCTTCGACACGGAGACCGGTGAACACCGCCGCGCCACCGTCACCCTGGCCACCGGCATCCCCGAGGAGGTGGTCCGGTCGGTGAACCTGAACCACCTCGACCCGGCGGCGATCGACGTCGACGAGTGGAGCCACGACCCCGACACCCTGGTGATCCCCAGGGCCGGCGAGATCCTCTACCGGCTACGACCCTGACTCACTGATCGGTGACACGCGGGTCGCGCCCCTCTCAGCTGTCGGCGTCGTCCGACGGGTCGAACAGCTGCCGGAGATCGTCGTGGCCCTGGAGGTGGACGTCGATGCCCTCGGCCCGGTAGGCGGCTCGCCCGATGAGGTGAGCCGCGCTGGGGGCGGTGACGAAGATGAGCACTGCTGCGAGCAACACCGCCGCCGCGCCTCCGTCGATGCCGAGCGCTCCGGCCACGGCCACGAGCCCGATGCCCAGGGTGCTGGCCTTGGTGGCCGCGTGCATGCGCGCGTACAGGTCACCGAGGCGGACCACACCGAGCCCGGCCAGCGCGATCAGAGCCGCGCCTGCCACGGCGAACGCCCCGGTCACGTACTCCATCACCAGGTCCTCCAACCGACGGGATCACCCGAGCCACCGACCGCTGCGCAAGGGTGCGAACAGCTCATGTCAGCCACCCCGCTGTTCGATGAAGCGGGCCGACGCCGACGTCCCCAGGAACCCGATGAGGGCCACCACCACCGCCACGCCGACGAACCACCGGCTCTCGATCCGGATCGAGTTGAGGATCGTGGCCGCCACGATCGCGACCACCAGCCCGTCGAGCGCCACCACGCGGTCGGCCAGCGACGGGCCGCGCACGATGCGGTACAGGAACCCGGCGCCGCCCAGAGCGGTGAGGAACAGCGCCGCAACGATCATGGCTGCCTCCAAGCGGTGGTGTCGTCGACGGCCAGGCCTTCGATCGCACCGGCGTCGCCGAAGGCACGCACCGCCAGCACCTCCAGCCGGCGGACGTCGCGACGGATCGAATCCAGGTCTCGCGTGTCGAGGGCGTGAACGTAGAGGGTCAACGGCTCACGGCGGACCTCCAGCGTGAGCGTTCCGGGCGTGAGGGTGATGGCGTCGGCGATGAGCGTGGCCACGGCATCGGAACATCCGTGCAGCGGCACGGCCAGGATGCCGGTGTGCACCCGGTCGCGCGGCGCTACCACGGTGCGCACGACAGCCCAGGTCGACAGCACGAGCAGGTAGGCGAAGAACGCTGCGAACCTGACGGCGCGCAGCGGTCGGAGGATCAGCGGACCGTGGCTCCACGTGTCGAAGCCGAGGACGATCACCCCGGCCAGGGCCAACCCGCTCAACACGTTCGCCACCGAGACCTCCGACCAGAGGGCCAACCACACTGCCAAGATGAGCGCCACGCGCACCAAGCGGTTCACCGACCCAACACCGCTTCGATGTACGGGGTGGGATCGACGAGGTCGGCCGCCGCCCTGGTGGACAGTTCGTGCAGCGGCCCCGCGAACACGGCGATCGCCACCGTGACCGACACCAGCGCAGCGGTGGCCGACGTCATGATGGCGGTCCCGGTGGTTCCCTTCGCCGGGGGTAGATCCGAGGCGCCCTCGGACCTCGTGCCCCAGAACGCGCCCGCCCAGATCTTGGTCATGGAGTACAGGGTGAGCAGGCTCACCACCAGGCTCACTCCGACCACCACGTAGGCGCGGTCGTCGAGCCCGGCGTCGACCAACGCCAACTTGCCCACGAACCCCGACAGCGGTGGGATCCCCGCCAGGCTGAGCGCGGGTAGGAGGAACAGCACGGCGAGAAGCGGTTCGGTTCGAGCCAGCCCGCCGAGTCGGGCCAGGCGTCCGGTGCCCGCCTTCTCCTCGATGATCCCGCCCACCAGGAACAGCGACGTCTTCACCAGGATCTGGTGGACGGTGAAGATGATCGCCCCGGCCACGCCCGCCACCGTGAAGAGCCCGAGACCCATGACCATGTAGCCGATCTGGCTGACGATGTGGAACGAGAGAAGCCGCTTGATCTCGTTCTGGGCCACCGCCCCCAGCACGCCGACCACCATCGTCGCCCCGGCCACCACCAACAGCAGGGTGCCGGGCCTGGTGGCGGGGGTGAACATCACCGTCTGCGTGCGGATCATCGTGTACACGCCGATCTTGGTGAGGAGTCCGGCGAAGACGGCCGTGATGGCCGTCGGCGCCGTGGGGTAGCTGTCCGGTAGCCAGAAGAACAGCGGGAAGATGGCGGCCTTGATGCCGAACACCACGATCAGCAGCACCGCCAGGCTGCTGCGCAGACCGGCGGGTAGTGCCGCGATCTTGTCGTGGAGGTCCGCCATGTTGACGGTTCCGGTCGCCGCGTACACGTAGGCCAGCGCGGCGAGGAAGAGGGTCGAGGCGATGAGGCTGATGACCACGTAGGTCATGCCGCTGCGAACCTGGTCGGCCCGACCGCCGAGGGTCAACAGGGCGTAGCTCGCCATGAGCATCACCTCGAAGGCCACGAACAGGTTGAACAGGTCGCCCGTGAGGAACGCGAACGACACGCCGGCGGTGAGGATCAGGTAGAGCGGGTGGAAGCCGACGTGGCGCGCCTCAGAGCCCGGTTGGTCGAAGCTTCCCTGCCCGACCGCGTAGACGAGCACCGCGAACAGGGTCACCAGCGCGGTGAGCAGGAGCACCACCGACAGCCGGTCGGCCACGAGGGAGATCCCCGTCGGGGCTTCCCATCCACCGACCTGCACGGCAGTGATCCCGTTTCGGTCCACCCGGACCAACGTGACCGCGGTGGTGGCGGTGAGGGTGGCGAGCACGCCGATGCTGATCAGTCGCTGCAACGGGCGGTGGGCGCCCAAGGCGATCGAGGCCGCGGCACCGAGCAACGGGAGGATGATCGGTAGCCCGATCAGGGCGTTCACTCCGCTCCCCCCTGGCCGTGGGTCGCCACCCGACGGTCCTCGACGTCGTCCTCGACCTCGTCGTTTCCTGTCACCTGCCAACTCCGATACGCCAGAGCCAGCAGGAACGAGATGACGCCGAAGGAGATCACGATCGACGTGAGCACGAAGGCGTGGGGCAACGGGTCGGCGAACCCCGCGGGGTCGTCACCGTCGAAGGGCGGGCGACCACCGTCGCCGCCGGACAGCACCAACAAGATGTTGACCGCGTGGCCCAGCATGCCGATCCCGATAACCACCCGGCTCAGCTGACGCCCGAGCAGCAGGTAGGTACCGCACGACGACAAGACCCCGGCCACCAGGACCATCACCAGCGTCATCGTCGGACCTCGCCGGGCTCGCCGTCGTCAGCCGGCTCGATCTCGTCGGCGAACGCCTCGAGGATCATCAGCACCAGGCCCACGACGATGCAGTAGACGCCCGCGTCGAACACGGTGGCGGTGGTGACCTTGACCGCACCGATGCCCCAGACGTCGAACTCGCGGGCACCGTGGTCCAACGGCTCCGACCCGGTGGCGACGGTCCAGATCGACGTGCCCGCGGCCAACGCGAGGCCCACCGCCAGCGGCGTCCAGGGCTTGAACCGGACCACACCGATCACGTCGCGCAGGTCCCCCATCAGGAAGCGCAAAGCGATGGCAGCCCCGGCCACCAGACCGCCCACGAAGCCGCCACCCGGCTGGTTGTGGCCGGCGAAGAGCATGTACGCCGAGAGCACCATCGCGAGGTCGAAGACCAGTCGAACCGTGCTGTCGAAGATGAGCGACCGGCGCATCAACCGCCCACCTCCCGCCTGTGGTGCTCGACACCGGAGCGCCGGGGCTTGGCGCTCGACCGGGCCAGCGCGGCGATGCCGATCGCGGCGGTGGCCAGCACGGTGATCTCGCCAAGGGTGTCGATGCCACGGATGTCGACGAGGATCACGTTCACGATGTTGTGGCCGTAGCCCTTCGGGTACGCCTGCTCGACCATCTCCTGGGAGACCGGAGCCGCGGTGCGCGCACCCGACGCAGCCAGGGCCATGACCACCACGAAGGCCCCAGCCGCCAACGACACCACGATCCGCAGGGGCTGACCCATCGCCGGAGCCGGCTTCTCGAAGCGGTCGGGAAGCTTGCGCAGCACCAGCAGGAAAACCACCACCGAGAGGGTCTCCACGCTGAACTGGGTGAGCGCCAGATCCGGTGCACCTTGGATCACGAAGAAGATCGCCATTCCGTAGCCCACGGTTCCGAGCAGGACGGCGGCCACGAACCGGCGGGTGGCCAGGGTCGCCGCCACGGCAGCCACCACCATCAGCGCGGCCACCGGCAGTTGCCCGATGCGCCCGTAGGCGTCCGGCCATCCGGACCACCATCCGCCGGTGACGAGGGCGACCGTGGGTGCCGCCGCCGCGGTAGCCAGGATCACCGCCACGTAGACCGGCAACGACCCGGACTGAACCACTGCGGTGATCCGACCGGCTCCCGAGAGCACCCTGGCGACCACGCCGTCGTACACCTCGGCCCCGGTGGTGCGCGGTGCGAGCGCGGCCTGCCAGCGGGCGAATGGTCGGCGGAGGGCGAACACGGTCGAGCCCATCGCCAGCGTGACGATCGACAGCACCAGAGCAGGGCCCACTCCGTGCCAGAGGGCCAAGTGGACGTGTGGCCCATGGGTCGGACTCCACTGGTTCAACGCGCCCGATGCGCTGTCGATCAGGCCGGACCAGACCAGCGGCACCGTGCCGAGCACCACGGTCGCGGCCGTGAGGAGAACCGGCGGTGCAACGAAGGCCACCGCGGGCGAGGGTGCCACCAGCGGCGCGGGTTCCTCGGTCCGCACCGCCGCTGGCCCGACGAGGGCCACCGCGACGCGGATGCTGTACGCCGCGGTGAGGATCGACCCCACCACGATGCCGACCAGCACCAGCCGGTCGCCGCCCGTTCCGTCCACCAACGAACCGTAGGCCATCTCCTTGGATATGAAGCCGGCCAAGGGCGGGACAGCTGCCATCGACGCCGCGCCCACCACCGCAGCGACCTTGATCGACGTCCACCCCGACCCGAGCTGGGGCAACTCGCGGATGTCACGGGAGTGGATCTGGTGGTCGACCACCCCGACGACCATGAACAACGCCGCCTTGAAGAGCGCGTGTGCGAGCAGGAGGGCGCAACCGGCCGCGGTCGTCTCGGGGCGACCGATGCCCAGCAGGACCATCATGAAGCCGAGCTGGCTGATCGTGCCGAAGGCGAGGATCTGCTTGAGGTCGAAGGGCCGGAACGCCCGCAGACCACCGGCGATCATCGTGGTCAGACCCACCGAGACCACCAGCGGCCGCCACATCCCGGTGTCGGCGAACGCCGGTGCCAACCGGGCCACCAGGTAGACGCCGGCCTTCACCATGGCCGCCGAGTGCAGGTAGGCGCTGATCGGGGTGGGCGCCACCATCGCTCCGGGTAGCCAGCTGTGGAACGGGTACTGGGCCGACTTGGTGAACGCTCCCACCAGGATCAGGACCAGAGCCACCGACGTCACGGTGCCCGATGGAGGAGAGGACAGCAGCCCGCTCAGCGAGTACGTCCCAGCCTGCTGCCCCAGCAGGATGAGCCCTGCCAACATCACCAGGCCGCCCATGGCGGTGACCACGAGTGCGTGGGTGGCAGCAGCGCGGGCCTCCGCCTTCTGGTCGTCGATCCCGATGAGCAGGTAGGAGGTGATCGACGTGAGCTCCCAGCACACGTAGAGGAAGAGGAGGTTGTCGGCCACGACCACCCCGACCATCGCTCCGGCGAACATGGTGAGAAGTCCGGCGACCCTGCCGGCCTCGGGACCTCGGCCGAAGTACGACCACGCGTACGCCACCACGAGCGTCCCGGTGCCCGAGACGATCAGGAGCATCAGGAATGTGAACGCGTCGACCCGGACGTCGAGCGACAACCCGAGCGACGGAACCCACTCGAGCGTGCCCACCACCGGGCGGCCGTCGAGCACACCACCCGCCGCGGAGAGCAGCCAGGCCACGACCGCGACCATCGGAACCGCTCCCAGCACGAGGCCGAGCCGCCCCAGGCGGCGAGAGAAGGCCAGCGTGGCCGCGCCGACGACCACGTGCAGACCAAGCAGCGCGACGATCACGACTCAGGACCTGTAGCAGAGGGCTTGGCCAGGTACGTCACGGGCGCGTCGTGGGGTCGTCGAACAGATCGCCGACCAGACTTCCCGGCACACCAAGACAACGACGGTACCCCACGATCTCGCGCTCTCGACAAGCGAGCAGCGGATCGTGACATCAGGCGGAAGAGGTGGCCCAGCCGCCCGGCACCGTCTCACGTCGGCCACCGGCTTTCCTGACCGGCGGTGAGGTCGACCACTCGGGTTCGCCCGTAGTGTTCCGGGCGCACGACCCGCCGGCATGCGAACGCGCAGCTTCGGCACAGACGACGGAGGAGCCATCCATGGGACCAGGTGGAGCCCGCAGCATCTACCTGACGGCACCCGAGGGCCGGACCGGCAAGTCGGTCGTGGCGCTCGGTCTGGTGGAGCTGCTGACCCGCCGGGTACAGACCGTGGGGGTCTTCAGGCCGGTCACCCACACCGAGCCCGGGGCCGACCAGTTCCTCGACCTGCTCCTGGAGAGCGAGGGCATCGAGTTTGAGCGGAGCCGGTGCATCGGCGTCGACTACGACGCCGTGCACGCCGATCCTGAGGCTGCGCTGTCCAGCATCGTCGAGCGCTACCGCGCGCTGGCCGCCGAGTGCGACGTGGTGGTGGTGATCGGATCCGACTTCACCGACGTCACGGCACCGATCGAGCTCGAGTTCAACGGCCGGGTGGCCGCCAACCTCGGCGCGCCGGTGCTCATGGTGGTCAGCGGGCTGGAGCGGACCCCCGAGGAGATCACCCGGCTGACCGCCATCGCCGTCAACGAGCTGGCCGGATCCCACGCGGCCACCGTCGCCGTGGTGGCGAACCGCTGCGACCCCGGTTCTCTGGAGGAGGTGAAGGAGCGCCTGAGCCTCACCGGGCTCCCGGCGTGGGCGGTGCCGGAGGTGGCGCTGCTGTCTGCTCCAACGGTCGGAGCGGTGGTGGAGGCCCTCGACGGAACCCTCGTCCACGGTGACGAGCAACTGCTGTCACGCGAGGCCGAGGACGTGCTCGTGTGCGGCATGACCGTCGACCACGTCCTCGACAAGCTCGACGACGGCCAGCTCTGCATGACCCCCGGCGACCGCGCCGACGTGCTCGTGGCCCTGGCCGGCGCGCACGGCACCAAGAGCTTCCCGTCGCTGGCCGGTGTCGTCCTGGTGGGCGGCTACCGGCCCGGGCCTGCCACCGACCGGCTGGTGGCCACCCTCGCCAGCCACCTGCCCGTGGCGGTCACCGACCACGACTCGTTCCGGTCGGCGCGGATCGCGTCGAACACGCGGGGCCTGCTGGGTCCCGGAATGCCCCGCAAGAAGGAGCGGGCGCTCGCGGCCTTCGAGACGCACATCGACGGCGACGACCTCCTGGCCGTCCTCGAGGTGCCCCGCAGCACCGTGGTCACGCCGCTCATGTTCGAGTCGATGCTCCTGGAGCGGGCCAGGGCCGACAAGCGCCACATCGTCCTGCCCGAGGGCGACGACGAGCGGGTGCTTCAGGCCGCGGCCACCCTCCTCGCCCGCGAGGTCGTCGACATCACCTTCCTGGGCGTCGAGTCCGAGGTCCGGTCCAAGGCCGCCGCGCTCGGCCTCGACCTCGCCGGTGCGGCCGTGATCGACCCCCGGACGTCGGATCTGGTCGACGGCTTCGCGGAGGAGTACGCCCGGCTGCGAGAGCACCGCGGCGTCACCGTCGACGCCGCTCGCGACTACGTGAGCGACGTCTCCTACTTCGGCACCCTCATGGTGCACGCCGGCCTGGTCGACGGGATGGTCTCGGGCGCCGCCCACTCGACGGCCCACACCATCACGCCGTCGTTCCAGATCATCAAGACCGCACCGGGCATCGACGTGGTGTCGTCGGTGTTCCTGATGTGCCTTCCCGACCGGGTGCTGGTCTACGGCGACTGCGCGGTGATCCCCGAACCCACGGTCGAGGAGCTCGCCGACATCGCCATCTCGTCGTCGGCGACCGCCGAGCAGTTCGGCGTCGACCCTCGCGTGGCGATGCTCTCCTACTCCACCGGAGAATCGGGGCGCGGAGCCGAGGTCGAGCGGGTCCGGTCGGCCACCGCCCTCGTGCGCGAGCGGCGTCCCGACCTCTCGGTCGACGGGCCGATCCAGTACGACGCCGCGGTCGACGCCGCCGTGGCGGCGGCGAAGCTGCCCGGTTCCGCCGTCGCCGGGCGGGCCACGGTGTTCGTGTTCCCGGACCTCAACACCGGCAACAACACCTACAAGGCCGTGCAGAGGTCGGCGGGAGCGGTGGCCATCGGCCCCGTTCTCCAAGGGCTCGCCAAACCGGTGAACGACCTGTCACGGGGAGCCACGGTGCGCGACATCGTCAACACCGTCGCCATCACGGCCATCCAGGCCCAGGCGCTCACCGGTGGAGGAGGGTCCGAATCATGAGCGTCCTGGTCCTCAACGCAGGCTCGTCGTCCCTTCGCTACCAGCTCGTCGATCCCGCCGACGGCGCTCGGCTGCTCCGCGGCCACGTCGAGCGGATCGGCGAGGACGTCGCCACCATCGAGCACGACCACGCTGGCGTCGTCACCGAACGCTCCCTCCACGTTCCCGACCACCGGGCCGCCATGGAGATCGTGCTCGACCTGTGCCGCGAGGTCGGACCCGACCTCGACGGTCCCGGCATCGCCGCCGTGGGCCACCGGGCGGTGATGGGCGCCGACCGCTACTCGTCGGCGGTGCTGATCGACGACGACGTGCTCGCCACCGTGGAGGAGCTGGCCCCGCTGGCGCCGCTGCACAACCCGCCCAACCTCGCGGGCATGATCGCCGCCAGGGCAGCACTCCCCCACGTCCCGCACGTGGCGGTGTTCGACACGGCGTTCTTCCACGACCTGCCCCTCCCGGCCCGCACCTACGCCATCGACCGCGAGGTCGCCCGGGAGCACGGCATCCGCCGCTACGGGTTCCACGGCACCTCCCACGACTACGTGTCCCGTCGCGTGGCCGAGGAGCTCGAACAGCCCCTGGCCGACCTGCGCCAGATCGTCCTCCACCTCGGCAACGGAGCATCGGCCTCGGCCGTGGTGGGCGGCAGGCCGGTGGAGACGTCGATGGGCTTCACGCCGCTGGAGGGCCTGGTGATGGGCACCCGCACCGGCGACATCGACCCTTCGGTGGTGGTCCACCTCTCACGCACCGAGGGACTCGACGTGGACGAGATCGACCACCTCATGAACCACCGGTCGGGCATGAAGGGCCTCACCGGTCACAACGACATGCGTGAGGTGCACCGGCTGATCGCCGAGGGCGACGCCGACGCCACGCTCGCCCTCGACGTGTACGTCCACCGGCTCCGCAAGTACATCGGCGCCTACGCCGCGGTGATGGGCGGACTCGACGCGCTCACCTTCACCGCAGGGGTGGGGGAGAACGACGCCGTCACCAGGGAGCACACGGCCGAGGGCCTGGGGTTCCTTGGGATCTCGATCGACCCCGACCGGAACCGCTCGCCGGATGGCGGCGCGCGGGTGATCTCACCGGAGGGCTCTCCCGTGACCGTCCTGGTGGTCCCCACCGACGAGGAGCTGGCCATCGCCGTGGAGGCCGCCGACCTCGTGGGCTGAGCCGGACTTGCCATGCATCCGAGAGATGCAATGGGCCGTTCGGATCAGTTATGAAGAATTGAACTCATGTTCATCACTTTCCGCGACGAAAATCAGGTCATGAGCGCGTGGGTCATGTTGGGGGCCTGCACCGGTCTGATCCTCGTGATCGCCGTGGTCGCGTACGCAGTGGCCCTCACGCGCGACAACCGCGACCAGGCCGCCCAGATCGCCGCGATGGAGGTCGAGCGCAGCGCGGCCGACGAGTTCCGGTCACGGGAGCGGTGGTTCGCATCGATCGTCGAACACGCCGAGGACCTCATCGTGCTCATCGACGCTGATCTCCGGGTCAAGTGGACCAGTCCCTGGGTCGGACGCCTCCTCGGCCTGTCGAGCGACTCGCTCGTGGGCCGCACGGTGCTCGACGTCGTCGACCCGCGGGATCGGTCGAGGGTCTCCCATGCCCTCCGCCAGGTCGAGGTGGGTCAGCGGGTCCGGGTCGAGTACCGGGTCAACGCGGGCACCCGCGACGAGATGTGGATGGAGAGCACGGCCACCAACCGGCTCGACGATCCCGACGTGGCCGCGATCATCAGCGTGTCGCGCGACGTCACCGCGCGCCACCGCAGCACCCAGGCCCTCGCCCACCGGGCGGCCCACGACGACCTGACCGGGCTGTTCAACCGGTCCGAGATGGAGGTCCGCCTGGCCGCCGCGCTCGACCACCGTGCCATCGACGGCAGGCCGCTAACGCTCGCCTTCATGGACATCGACCACTTCAAGGAGGTCAACGACGAGCGCGGCCACGGCGCCGGCGATCGCGTCCTCCAAGCCATGGCCGAGACGATCCGGGCCGAGGTGCGGTCCCACGACATCGTGTCCAGGCTGGGCGGCGACGAGATCGTGGTGGCCCTGATCGACACCGACGTAGAAGCAGCCACCTCTGTCGTCGACCGGATCCGCCTGCGCGTCGGGCAACCGCTCGACATCGACGGCGAACCGCTGGTGGCCACGGTGTCGGTCGGCATCGCGGCCGCACAGGACGGCGACGACGTGGCCACCCTGCTGCGCCGGTCGGACCTCGCCCTGTACGAGGCCAAGCGCCTCGGACGCGACCGGTACGCGATCTACACCGACGACCTGATCGACCTCTCCGACGCCGATCAGAGCTCAGCAGCGCTGGTACCGGAGTGATCCACGGCGCCCGCTGAGCGCCGTGGAGCACCGTCAGCCCAGCTCGCTGCTCCACGGTGGTGGGCCGGTGTCGATCCGCGCCAGGGGCGACGCCACCGCTCCGAAGCGGTCGCTGCCGTCGGTCCAGTCCCGGTGTGCGACCTCCACCTCGGCACGGGTCCGGCCCACGTAGTTCCACCACATGATGATCCGATCGGGGAAGGGCACGCCTCCCACGAGCATCGCCCGCGCTGGTTCCCTGACCGTGAGCGGACCCTCTTCGCGCCCGGTCCCGAAGTAGGCGAGATGGCCGGGGGTGACCACCGCGCCGCCCGCCTGCACCTCTCCCTCCACCACCACCAGGGCGTACTCGTGGTCCTCTCGCAACGGCACGACGGTGGTGCCGGGCCGCAGCGCGAGATCGAACCCGCAGTGGTCGGTGTCGCGACGGGCCGGCGACGCGACGCCGTCCATCTCGCCGATGAACACCGTGGCGACGGCGTTGTCCAGCTCCACCTCAGGTAGCGATGGCTGGTGCTCGAACGCAGCCGGCCCGTGCCGGGTCTCCTCGGGCTGCACCACCCAGAACTGAACCCCTTGCAGGGGACCCGAGTACGCGGTGCCCTCCTCTGAGTGCGAGACCCCCGCGCCGGCGGTCATCAGGTTGAGCTGACCGGGGCGGATGAGCTGCTCGGACCCGAGGCTGTCGCGGTGGAGGATCTCTCCGTCGGTCAGCCAGGTGACGGTCTGGAGCCCGATGTGGGGATGCGGTCCGATGTCGATCCCCTCACCCGCGCGGACCTGCGCGGGTCCCATGTGGTCGGCGAAGCACCACGACCCCACCGTCCTCCGCTGACGCCGGGGCAAGGCCCTCCGGACCTGCAGGTCTCCCACCTGGGCGACGTGGCTCTCGGTCAGCTCGACCTCGCACGCCTCGGCGTGGCCCACGTCGGGCTCGGGGGCGACGTCTTCGGTGGTCACGGGACCGCTCATGTCCCGTTGCTAGCCCCGTTCCGGTTCAACCGCAACGTCTCCGGGAAGACGTAGTGGACCTCGTCGGGCCGAAGAGATCTCGAAGCCGGCCTCCGATACCGTGGCCTCCTGGAGGTGGACACGTGATGACCGCCGACCCCGATCCGACGCCGCTCGCCCTGCGGAGCGACGCGCCGGCACCACCACCTCCGACCGCCGTCGGGCCGTCACGGCCGGCCGGGTCCGCTGGCCCCGAACCGCAGGCGTCGTCGGTGCCGTCGGTGATCGACCTGGACTCCGACCTGGCCACGGAGCCATCGGTGGCGGGCGGCAAGGCGGCCGCCCTGGCACGCGCCCACGCGGCCGGGATCCGCACCATGCCGGCCATGATCATCACGACGGCGGTGAGCCAGCGCTACGACGCCGGAGAGGACCTGACCGGCCTGGCCGAGCTGGCCGCGGTCGTGGAGAACGTGGCGCCGAAGGGCGGCCCGATGATCGTTCGCTCGTCGTCGGTGGTGGAGGATCAGGCCTCCTCCTCCCAGGCCGGTCAGTTCGAGACGGTGCTCGACGTGCACGGCCTCGACCAGCTGATCCCCGCCACGAAGGCCGTCCTGGACTCGAGGGCCCGGGCCGGCGCCGAGGACCAACCCATCGCCGTGCTGGTGCAGCCCATGGCCGAGCCCCAGATCGCCGGCGTCGCCTTCGGAGTCGACCCCGTCACCGGCCGGTCCGACCACCGGGTCGTGGTGGCGGTCCGTGGCCAACCCGACCGCCTCGTGAGCGGCGAGGTCGACGGGAGCCGTTGGGTCCTCGACCAGCGTGGCCACGTGATCGACGACGACGTCCGCGACGAGGTGCGGGTCCATCCCGCCCGGCTGCGGGAGATCGTGGCGCTCGGCGACAGGGTTTCAGAGGTGTTCGGCG
>JAAZBK010000179.1 GCA_012513855.1 Acidimicrobiales bacterium | reverse complement strand
TCGGTGGGCGGCAACACCCTCGTCACGGAGTCAGCGTCTGATTCCGCCGTGGTCCACTCGTGCCTCTCCGGTACATAGGGTGTCCAGCCATGGGGATGGCTGGAGCAGCGGGTTCACGCGTGGTGGCGATGGTCGGAACGGTCGTGGCGCTCTTCGCCCTCGCTCTTCCGTCGGCTGGCGGATCGCCCGTTCAGCCGGCAGGGGCGCGGGCGGTCGTACCAGCCGACGTGATCGAGTTGCGCCCGCTGACCACGTCGCCCGACCTGCGGATCGTGGACGACCTCGGACGCGACGTGCTCCTCCGGGGCGCCAACGTCAACTCCCTCGCCGAGTACTGGCAGGGTGTCCCATCGCTGGCCACCACCGTCGCCATGACCGACGCCGACTGGGACCTGATGGCGTCGCACGGGTTCTCCGTGGTACGCCTGCTCGTCACCTGGTCGCGCATCCAACCGACGCGCGGGGTCATCGACGAGACCTACCTCGACCAGGTAGAAGCGCACGTCGAAGCGGCTGCGGCCCGGGGCATCTACACGGTGATCGACATGCACCAGGACGCGTACTCGTCGTTCATATCGTCGACGCCGGCCCAGGCTGCGGAGTGCCCGGCCGGCACGACGCCCGCGAAGGGATGGGACGGCGCACCGGAGTGGGCCACCCTCACCGACGGCCTGTCGACGTGTCTGACCGGGAGCGATCGAAACAGCTCACCCGCGGTGACCCGAGCGTGGAACAACTTCTACGACGACGTCGAAGGGATCCGTGGCGAGTTCGTCGAAGCCTGGGCGGCGGTGGCCGGCCGCTTCGCCGGCAGGCCCGAGGTTGCCGGCTACGACCTGCTGAACGAGCCCGAGGCGTCTCGCCCCTCGGCCGAGCTGACCCCGATCTACGAAGACCTCCTGGCCGACGTGGCGCTGGCGATCCGTGCTGCCGAGGCCGATGCCGACTTCGACCACCTGCTCATCGTCGAGCCGGCCCTGCCGGCGGGCGACAACGCCAACGGCTTGGTGATCCCGGATCCGGCTCGGGTGGGATTGGGCACCACCGGCATCGTGGCGTCGGTTCACAACTACGCCGAGTCGATCTCGGTGCCGGGTCTCGACCTCGGCATCGAGGCCATGAACGACCTCATCGTCCAGATCACCGGTGATCTGGGCGTTGCCACCTGGGGTGGCGAGTACGGCTTCTGGGACACCCAGCCCACCACCTTGGCCAAGGTTCGCCGGTACGCCGTCGACGAGGACGCGCACGCCCTGGGTGGCGCCTGGTGGCAGTGGCGCCAGGCCTGCGGCGACCCCCACGCCGTCCGGTGGCAGGACGGCGTGGTGGTGGGGCCCGGTACCGAGCAGACCCACCTCAACCGCCTGGGGTGTCCGGGCGACGTAGATCTCGGCCCCAACGGCGAGTTCCTCGAGGTGCTGGGTCGGGCCTACCCCCGGGCCACCCCGGGGCGCATCACCAAGCTCACCAGCGCCCCCGACTCCGGTGCGCTGGTGGTGCAGGCTTCGGCTGCCGCCTCCGACGTGGGCGAGGAGCTCGTGGTGTGGGCCCCGGCTCTCGACGGTGTCGACCAGTCCATCACCGTCGAGGGCCTCCGCGACCTGGAGGTCCACGAGGTTCCTGGCGGTCGGATCCTCACCGCGGAGGTGGTCTCGGGCGGCGCGTACCAGCTGTGCATCGGTGCCTGTCCCGGACTCGCCCGACCGGCAGAGCCCGACGCCCCTGCTTCCCAGGTCCCCGACCGGGCGCCCGTGGCGCCGGAGCCGGCCGCTCCCATCGCGGGAAGCCCGAGCTACGCGGGTTGAAGAGCGCTCGGCGGGAGCGATCGTCGAGTGGTTTGCGCCCGGTCGATCCTCCACGCACACCGCCTTCGGCTGTGCAGTCGCACAGTTCGTGATGGTCGGTCGTCGGCCTCTGGATGCCGTCAGGGCGGCGTCCAACGAACCAACCAGCACGACTCGTCGGCCACTGCGATGAGTCGGCGTGAACAGGGGATGACATGATCCGAGGCAGGCTGATTCGAGCGTTGCGCAGTGCAGCCGGGGAACGGGCGAACCAGCGTCCAGGCCGCGCCGCCGACCGCCCCATCGGCCGCCGGTCGACCGCGGGGCGGCTGTTCGCCACCACCGCCACGGTCGCCGCATCCGCCCTCGTGATGAGCGGTTGCTACTTCTTCCCCATCGCCCAGCGGGCAGCGGTCGCTCCGCCCGAGCCCCTCCCGTGGTTCTGCAGCGCCGGGGCGACCGAGCTCACGCGAGACGACTGCAACTCCATGGGCGCCCAGCTCGACATCGCCTACGGGGTCGCCCTGGCCCACCTCCGCGGGGCCGACGCGCTGGCCGCCGGAGCGACGGCCTCGCCGTACGAAGCGGGCGTCGGAGCCCGTTTCGTGCTCCGTCCGCCTTCGGGGCGGTTCAGCCAGGGTGAGCCCGACACGCTTCTCTACGACGGCAC
>JAAZBK010000178.1 GCA_012513855.1 Acidimicrobiales bacterium | reverse complement strand
ACCGCCACCCCCATCAGCTCCACCGCGATCATGACCAGCACCAGGCAGGCGAAGGCCCCCAGCACCGCCACGAACGACGCCACCCGCTCCGTCACCTCGGCGTGCCGTCGGGCCCGGGTCAGGTTGTCTGGGGCCGCGACGGTTCGAACGGAACGCTTCTCGTCGGTCGCCATCCGCTGAGAGTACCCCGGCTGGTTCGGGGCTTGCGGGCCGTTCCATCTGGGGATGCTTCGAAAGCCGCTGAAATCCACCGCGTTCGCTTGCACGATGAATCGAACATGTGTACGATCGGGGTCATGACGGCGGCGGCCTTCTCTTCTGAACCTGTTCCTCCCGGCGATCGGCCTGTTCCGGCGGCGCTGGCCGAGCTCTTCACGGCCATGGAGCAACTGGACCTCCAGCCCCTTGCCGCGGACGACGACGCACTGGCCGACGTTCTGCTCGGGCTCACCCGCGCCGCGGCGAAGCTCGACGCCATCACCGTGCCGGTCGCCTCGGCCTGGGACGCGCGTGGGGCGTGGGGGCACGACGGTTCCAAGTCGGCACGGGCGCGGCTGGCCCGGGAGTCGTGGGACGACCCGAAGCACTGCGGCACCACGTTGCGACGTTCGCGTGGGCTGCGATCCATGCCGCTGGCGGGCGCGGCGTTCGAGGCAGGGCGCATAGGAGCCGACCGGGTCGACGTGTTGGTCCGGGCCAACGCATCGCACCGGGCCAAGGAGTACGCAGAGAGCGAGGCGCACCTGGTGTCGATCGCCGAGACGGTGGCCGACTTCGATGACTTCGCCCGGACGGTTCGCTACTGGATCGACGCCGCCGACGACGCTTCGTCCAGCGGCGATCCCGAGACGCGAGCCAGGCGGCAGCGGGAGTCGCGGGGACTCGACTTCGCCTCGGGGTTGGACGGGGTGCGGTTCCTGAACGGAAGGTTCGATGCGATCGACGGCGACATCGTCGATGGGGAGCTCCGGCGACTCGAACAGCAGATGTTCGAAGCCGACTGGGCCGAGGCGCGGGAGCGCTACGGCGACGACGCCCGGGCAGACCAGCTGCCGCGCACTGCCCGTCAACGCCGGGCCGACGCGCTGGTGGAGATGGCCACCCGGTCGAAGTCGCTCCCCGACGGTTCTCCCCTGGCTCGGCCCCTGATCAGCGTCCTGGTCGACTACCCCACGCTGAACGGCGCCGTGCGAGAGCTGTTCAACGGAACCGTTCTCACCGCTGGGCAGGTGGCGTCGCTGTTGGCCGAGGCAGATCTCGAACGGATCGTGTTCGAAGGGGCGTCACGGGTGCTCGACGTCGGAGTGCGCACGAGGATGTTCCGCGGTGCAACCCGCCGGGCGGTGGAGGTCCGGGATCGACGGTGCTCATTCCCCGGGTGCACGGTGCCCGCGGAGTGGTGCCAGGTCGACCACATCATCGAGTACACCGACGGAGGCCTGACCACCCAGGACAACGGCAGGCTCCTGTGCCCCCGGCACAACCGGCAGAGACCGGGCCGCAGACCCAGGGACGCAGCTGCACCGGATCTAGAGCCAGGTCGACGGTCAGGCCGGCCGGCGCACAGAAGGCCGGAACGACAGCCGGACCTCTCGTGGCGTTGCGGCCAGGGCGGGGTCGGGTCCTGGATGCGGGAGCGACCACCGCGCTCGCCGGTGCTCGACCTGCTGGCTCCCACCACGATCGCGGAGGTCACCCACATCGAGATGCCGTTCCGGTGACCTGGTCCAGTTCAGACCGGGCAGACCGTGTCGACGGCCAGGGTGTCCTCCAGGTGGGCGAGCATCCGCAGGACCACCAGGTCTCCGTGCTGGGGACCCACCACCTGGAGGCCGACGGGCATGCCGTCGGCGGTGAACCCGGCGCAGACGGTGCCGGCCGGCGAGCGGGTGAGGTTGAACGGATAGGTGAACCGGACCCAGCTGGAGTCCTCCACCCCGTGAACCAAGCCGAACGCATCGCCCACCGGGGTGTGACCGGCCACGGTGGGCGTCAGGAGGATCGGCGCCTCGTGGAACAGTTCGACCAGCCGCAGGTTCAACGAGTGAGCCAGGTCCTGGACCTCGAGCGTCGAGGTGGGCGTTGCGGTCTGCTCCAGCCACTCGAACATGCCGCTGAGGTGCGGATCGATCTCGCCCCACCGCTCCCGGTCCGGATCAGCGCCCAGCACGGTCCGCAGGTTGGCAGCCACCGAGAGGGTGAGCCACTCCAGGGAGGGATCGCGGTCGAACACGTCGTCGACCACCACCACCTCTGTCCCCGCTGCTTCCAGCGCTCCGAGCGCCTTCTCGCAGATCGCCCGGATCTCGGGGT
>JAAZBK010000177.1 GCA_012513855.1 Acidimicrobiales bacterium | reverse complement strand
TCTGGGACGCCGCCGTGTTCGGCCTGATCGAGCAGAAGAGCCAGCACCTCACGTTCGGCGAGTTCTCGTCGAAGTTCGCCGAGTGCGCTCAGCGTGCGCCGTTCCTCGCCGATCCGACCACCATCTCCGCCGATCCGGGCGGCGCTCCCGCCGCCAGGGCCGAGGCCGGGGTCGACCTCTACGCGCTCACCCACAACGAGACGTCCACCGGAGTGGCCACGCCGATCACCCGGCCCGAAGGCATCGATCCCGGCGCCCTGGTGGCGGTCGACGCCACCTCGGCGGCGGGCGGCCTGAAGTTCGACTCGAGCCAGACCGACGTCTACTACTTCGCCCCCCAGAAGTGCCTCGCCTCCGACGGTGGCCTCTGGATCGCCGCCGTGTCGCCCGCCGCCATCGAGCGCATCGAACGACTGGCCGGCGGCGACCGCTGGATCCCGGCCTCGCTCGACCTCAAGATCGCGCTCGACAACTCGCTCAAGGACCAGACCTACAACACGCCGGCCCTGGCCACCGTGTTCCTGGCCGTCCAGCAGATGGAGTGGATCAACCAGAACGGCGGTCTCGGCTTCTCGGCCGGACGGAGCGCCAAGTCGGCCGAGATCATGTACGGCTGGGCCGAAGCGTCCGACTACGCCACGCCGTTCGTCACCGACCCTGCTCTCCGCAGCAACGTGGTGGCCACCATCGACCTCGACGACTCCATCGACGCCAACACCGTGTCGAAGGTCCTGCGAGCCAACGGGATCGTCGACACCGAGTCGTACCGCAAGCTGGGCCGCAACCAGCTCCGCGTGGCTCTGTTCCCGGCGATCGACTCCGACGACGTCGCCGCCCTCACCGCCTGCATCGACCACGTGGTCGGCGCTCTGCGCTGAGCCACCTAGCAGCGGGCGCTCGGTTCAGCCGCCCGCTCCGTGCCCGCCCACGTCAGCCGGGTGCTCGGTCTCGCAGTCGACGCAGCGACCGGGCAACGTGACGGCATCGGCGCGGAGCTCGAAGCCGTGGTCGCGCCGCAGCCGAGCAGCCACGGCGTCGAGCAGCGACGCCGGCACCCCCACCACCCGACCGCACCGCTCGCAGACCACGTGGTGGTGCGCAGCCGAGGCCAGGTGGAAGACGGCCGGGCCCCCGTCGACCTCGATGCGGGTCACGGCCCCCACCTCCACCAGCCGGTCGAGGGTCCGGTAGACCGTCGACTCCTGGAAGCCCGGCCGATGCACTCTCAGCGACTCCAGCAGCTCCGAAGCGGTGAGGTGGTGCGTGGGCGATCCCACCAACTCCTCCACCACGGCGACCCTCGAGGCCGTCACCCGGGCGCCGTCGATGCGCAAGCGGGCGAGGATGGCGGATGCGTCGAGGTGGTCAGGGTGGCCGGACACGGCCCGCGACCGTAACGCCGCCCGACCGGGCGTGCCGCTCCCGAGGTCGGGACGGTCCTGCGGCCGGGTCAGGCCACGCTGGGCAGGTCGGGCAGGCTGGCGACCTCGACCAGGTCGCGGCGCACCTCGTCGATCTCGGCGTCGAGGTCGGCGGCCGCGGGTGAGCCGTCGGCCACCTCGCCACGACGACGCTCCAGCTCGATCAGCTCGAGCTCGAGGCCGAGTGCCCGGTCCTCGGGCGACGCGTGGCCCTCGGACCACGGACTGGAGATCTGAGGTTGCCTCGAGCCGATTAGACGGTCTGGGATGTGGAAGACGCGCACTGGTTCGCTCCGATCTGGCGGTCGTGGGCAGACCCTCGTAGAGATCCTGTCCAAACGACGCTCCGGACTGAACCGCGAAAGCGTTTCAATCTCGTCCCAATCCCGTCACGTTGCCGAGATGCGAGCTCCGTTGTTGCAAGGCGCTTGCAGTAACGTCGCCGCGATGGCCACGCCGACCACGTCACGTCTCCGCACCTCGCTCTCCGCAGCCGTGGTCACGCTCCTCGCCCTCACCGCCACGGGCTGCGGCGAAGGGTCCGACGAGCCGACGGCACGGTCGGACGAACCCCGGCTGACGGTGGTCACCACCGTGTCGCCGATCACCTCCATCGTGGCCAACGTGGCCGGCGCCGAGGTCGAGGTGATCGGCCTGGTACCCGAGGGGGTCAACTCCCACACCTTCGAACCCCCGCCGTCGGCTGCGGCAACCCTCGCTCGCGCCGACGTGGTGTTCATCAACGGCCTGGGACTGGAGGATCCGACCGAGGACCTCGCCCACGGCAACATCGACGACGAGGCGCTGATCGTGAAGCTCGGCGACGAGATCCTGCCCGAGTCGGAGTGGATCTACGACTTCTCGTTCCCCGAGGACGGCGGCAAGCCCAACCCGCACCTGTGGACCAACCCGCCCATGGTCCGCGCCTACGTCGAGGTCGTGCGAGACGTGCTGGGAGAGCTCGACCCGGAGCACGAGGCGGAGTACGAGGCCAACGCCGACCGGTTCCTGGAGCGCGTCGACGAGTTGGACCGCGCCATGGCCGAGGCCACCGCCACGATCGAGGAGGCGGACCGAACGCTGCTCACCTACCACGACGCGTACGCCTACTTCGCCGACCACTACGGCTGGACGGTGGTGGGCGCGATCCAGCCGTCGGACTTCGGCGAGCCGTCGGCCCGCGACGTCGCCGACCTGATCCGCCAGATACGCGCCCAGGACGTGCCGGTGGTGTTCGGGTCCGAGGTGTTCCCCTCCCCCGTCCTAGAACAGATCGCCGCCGAGACGGGAGCCGACTACGTGGATGACCTGCGCGACGACGACCTGCCCGGCGGCCCCGGCGACGACGGGCACTCCTGGCTCGGCCTGATGCGGCTCAACTACGTGACGATGGTCGAGGCCCTGGGAGGCGACGCCACCGCCCTCGGCTCGATCGACGTCTCCGACACCACCGACACGCGGGCCACCTACCCGCAGTGAGCGCGCTGGTCGAGCTCGCCGGGGTGGTCCACCGCTACCCCGGCGCGCCGGCCGCCGCCGTGACCGTCCTGGAAGACGTCGACCTGATCGTCGAGCCTGGCGCGTTCACCGGCATCGTCGGGCCGTCCGGCTCTGGCAAGACCACCCTCCTCCGCCTCGTCACGGGCGCTCTCGAGCCGGTGGCCGGGTCGGTCGCCCGGCGTGAAGGTCTCCGGATCGGGTACGTGCCCCAGGTGGAGACCGTCGACTGGAGCTTTCCGGTGAGCGTGGGCGAGGTGGCGCTCATGGGACGCCCGCCGGCGCACCGGTGGCCGTGGTCCACGCCAGCCGAGAAGCGGGCGGTGGCCGACGTCCTGCAGCGGCTGGGCATCCCCGGCCTGGAGCGGCGTCACATCGGTGATCTCTCCGGCGGCCAGCAGCAGCGGGTCTTCGTGGCCAGAGCGCTGCTCTCGGGGGCTGAGCTGCTCGTCCTCGACGAACCGACGTCGGGCGTCGACGTGCGCACCCGACACGACCTGCTCCACCTGCTGGCCGACGTCAACCGGACCGACGGAATGGCGGTGCTGCTCAGCACCCACGACCTCAACGGCCTGGCCGCCCACCTTCCCCACCTGGTGGCGCTAAACCGTCGGGTGATCGCCGCCGGACCACCGTCCGAGGTCTTCGTTCCCTCGGTGCTGGAAGCGACGTTCGGTGCCCCGATGGAGGTCCTGGTGCACGGCGGCCTGCCCCTGGTGGTCGACGGACCCGGCTCGGCCCACCCGCTCCACACCCACGCGCACGCACTACCGCCCCACGACCTCGACCCGACCCGCGCCGAGCGCCCCCGGTGAGCGGCTTCTGGGAGCCCTTCGGGTTCGAGTTCTTCCGCAACGGCCTCACCGTCGCCGTGCTGGCCGGAGCGCTGTGCGGCCTGGTGGGGACCTTCGTGGTGCTGCGGGGGATGTCCTACCTCGGCCACGGCCTGTCGCACGCCGTCTTCGGTGGCGCCGCCCTCGGCTCGGTGGTCGGGGTCGGCTACTACGTGGCCGCCGGCGTCTGGGGCCTGGCGTCAGCGCTCGTCATCGGGCGCGTCGCCCGCCGGGGGGTGCTCCGTGCCGACGCGGTCATCGGTGTGGTCACCACCGCGTCGTTCGCTGCCGGGGTGGCCGCCCTCTCGCGGTGGGGGCAGGCCCGGCGCGGCCTCGACGCCGTTCTCTTCGGATCGATCCTGGGCGTCAGCCGGGCCGACGTGATCGCGGTGGGGATCATCGCCGTCGGCGTGGTGGTGGTGGTGGCCGCCACCTACCGGGCGCTGCTGTTCGCCACCTTCGACCCGGAGGTGGCCCGCGCCGCTGGTGCACGGGTGGACCGGCTCGACGACCTGACGATGGTCCTGCTGGCGCTGGCGGTCCTCGGCACCATGCGGGTGATCGGAGCGGTGCTCGTGTCGGCCGCGCTGGTGGTCCCGGCGGCAACCACCCGGCTGCTCACCGACCGGTTCGGACCAATGCTCGTCGGCTCGACGATCGTCGGGGCGCTCGTCGGCGGACTGGGGATGCTGGCCAGCTACCACCTCGACGTCCCGCCCGGCGCCGCCATCACCCTCCTCGGCGCAGCCGTGTTCGTGGGAGCCACGGTGGCCCGATCGGTCGCGGACTCACGGCCCAACCGACCCCAGACGTAGCAGACCCGCCGCACCGACCTCGGAGGGAGGGAAGGTCGGTGCGGCGGGTCTGTTGCGAGCATGTGCCGCAACTCGCATGATGAACGTTCGGGCAACCGCTGTCCACCACTTTCGGCGGTGGATCTGGCCTTCGCCACCCAACGGGGCGGTCTGGACGCCGTTCGTATCCAGTTGAGGGCACCGGTGGCGGGCTGCCCCCGAAGGGGTCAGCCCTTGGCGGCTGCGAAGCCCCGGTCGAGGTCGGCGATGAGGTCGTCGATGGTCTCGATGCCGACCGAGAGGCGGACCAGGCCCGGGTCGACACCGGCCTGGCGCTGCTCCTCATCGGAGAGCTGGCTGTGGGTGGTGGACGACGGGTGGATCACCAGGCTTCGCACGTCTCCCAAGTTGGCCACGTGGTGGTGCAGGGTGAGGCCCTCGACGAAGCGGGCACCGGCCTCTCGGCCTCCGGCGATGATGAAGGCCGGAACCGAGCCGTAGCCCTTGCCGCCGGTGATCTCGTTGGCCTGGGCGTGCCACTTGGAGTCGGGCCGGCTGGCGTGCTGGATCCGCTCCACCTGGGGGTGCTGGGCCAGGTACTCGACCACCTTCAGCGCGTTCTCGTTGTGGCGCTCCATGCGGAGGCTGAGGGTCTCCAGGCCCTGTACGAACAGGAAGGCGTTGAACGGGCTCATGGCCGCGCCGTAGTCGCGCAGCACCTGGACCCGGGCCTTGATGACGTAGGAGCCCGGGCCCAGCGCAGGCCAGTACGACAGGCCGTTGTAGGTGGGGTCGGGCTCGGTGAAGCCGGGGAAGCGGTCGTTGGAGGAGAGGTCGAACGATCCGCCGTCGACGAGCACGCCACCGATCGAGTTGGCGTGGCCACCGATGAACTTGGTGGCCGAGTGGACCACGATGTCGGCCCCGTGCTCGAGCGGGCGGATGAGCCACGGGGTGGCCACCGTGTTGTCGATGATCAGCGGAACGCCGACCTCGTGGGCGACGTCGGCCACGCCACGGATGTTCAGGAAGTCGTTCTTGGGGTTGCCGATGCTCTCGCCGAAGAACGCCTTGGTGTTGGGCTTGGCCGCTGACCGCCAGGCGTCGAGGTCGTCGGCGTCCTCGATGAAGGTGAACTCGATGCCGATCTTGGCCAGCGAGTGCCGGAATAGGTTGTATGTACCGCCGTACAGGGCGGCCGAGGCCACGATGTGATCGCCGGCACCGGCCAGGGTGAGGATGGCCGTGGTCGACGCCGCCTGCCCCGAGGCCAGGGCCAGCGCTCCGGGGAGGCCGACGGCCGTGTCGGGCGCGCCCTCGAGGGCGGCGACGCGCGCCTCCACCACCGCCTGGGTGGGGTTCATGATCCGGGTGTAGATGTTGCCGATCTCGCCCAGCGCGAACAGATCGGCCGCGTGCTTGGAATCGCGGAACTGGTAGGCGGTGGTCTGGTAGATCGGAGTGGCCACCGCCCCCGTGGTGGGGTCGGCGCCAGCGCCGGAGTGGATCTGTCGGGTCTCGAAGCCCCAGGTGTCATCGGTCATGGCTGCACCATACCGCCCAAAACCCGACCGATCTAGTCGGGTTTTAGGGCATCCCCTCGGACGGTCGAGCGGCCAGGGCGACGAAACGCGCGCCAAATCCGACTCTTTACTCGGATAAATCCAGATACCTCAGCGTTCGGTCGATGATCTCGATCTATCTGTTGCTTGTAATCACGGGTGGTGTTTGTCACCGTCGCCACCGAGAGCACCCGGCGGAGTGAGCGTCATTCCAGTCCGGTATCCGGTCAGGGGACCCAGATGAAGCGCTTACTCGTGGCGGTCGCAGCGATCGTCCTCCTCGCAGCATGCCAACCGAGGTTGATCACCGACCCGGGCGACGGTGCCATCGTGGCATCGGGACCGATGCCCGTGTCGGGATCGATCCCCGACGACCTGCCTCCAGGCGGAACGCTGACCGTGAACGGGGTCCCGACGCCCATCAACGCCGACGGCACCTGGTCGACCGAGATCACCGCCGGGCCCGACGGCGACGTCAACGTGATCGAGGCCATC
>JAAZBK010000176.1 GCA_012513855.1 Acidimicrobiales bacterium | reverse complement strand
TCACCGACTACGACCTGGCCACCTGCCGCACCGACTACGCGTACGGCATGTTGCAGTGCCCGATGGTGATCACCTTCGGCTCGGCGGTGGCCGAGGTGACCGAGCGCGGCGAAGAGATGTTCACGGCTATGGCCGAGCGTTCCACCGCCGCCATCCGCGATCTCGGCACCCTGGAGCTGCTCGCCTGACCTGCCGGCAGAGGCTCGGGGCTACCCGTCTAGCCCCGCCTCGGCCAGGACCTCGGCGCGGTGCTCGTCCAACCTGGGCGGCCGGAACCGGATACCGGTGCGGCTGCGCGTCATCTTGATGGGTTGACCGGCCAGCGTCACCGGCCGGCTCCCATCGGGTTGGTCGACCTCCACCAGCATCTCCCGTGCCGCCACGTGGGGGTCGGCGTAGATCGCGGCCATGTCGTTGACGGGGCCCACCGGTATCCGGCCACCCAGGACGTCGACGATCTCGGCGGTGGTCCGCCCCGTGGTCCACGCCTCGATCTCGGGGTTCAGCTCGGGTCGGTGCACCAGACGGTGGATGGGGTCCTTGAACCGCTCGTCGGCGACGAGGTCGGGGCGTTGCATGTGCTCGCACAGTTCGGCGAAGAAGACGTCGGTGGGGCAGCCGATGGCGCAGTGGCCGTCGGCCGTCGGGAAGATGTCGAACGGCGCGATGAGGGGGTGACCGTTGCCCGTCGGGCGGTTGGCCATGCCGGTGTAGGAGTACCAGTAGGCGGCGCCCTCGCAGAGGCTGAGCACCGCGTCGTACATGGCGACGTCGACGAACTGACCCTCCCCGGACCGGATGGCCTCGATCAGCGCAGCCAGCAGGCCCACCGCCCCCAACGACCCGGCGAAGATGTCGCCCACGCTGGGTCCGCACTTGGTGAGGTGGTCGGCATCGGGCCCGGTGATCGACACGAGGCCGCCCATGGCCTGGGCCACCACGTCGAAGGCAGGCCAGTCGACGTACGGGCTGGCGCCTGTTCGCGGGTCGCCGAACCCCCGGATGGCCACGTAGACGAGCTTCGGGTTCAGGGCTGACAGCACCTCGTAGCCGAGTCCCAGCCGGTCCATCACCCCAGCCCGGCTGTTCTCGACGACCACGTCGGCCGTGGCCACCACCGACCGGAAGATCTCCCGGTCGGCATCGTCCTTGAGATCCAGGGCGATCGACCGCTTCCCACGGTTGATGCTGGCGAAGTACCCGCCGTAGGCCTGCTCGCCGTCCTCGGCGGTGAACGGGCCCGGGAACCGGGTCATGTCACCGCTCGGCGGCTCCACCTTGACCACGTCGGCCCCGAGGTCGGCCAGCAACATGGTGCAGTACGGCCCGGCCAGGGCCTGGGTCAGGTCCACCACCCGTATCCCGTGCAGGGGCCCAGGGGTCCCCTCGGTTCGTGCGGTCACGCTCTCCCCTCCGATCACGTCGTGGTGCCAGCGGCGTTCGACCTCCGTCGCCGGGCGCGGAGGGAACCATTGCCCGCATCGAGGCTCGTCGCAACCGGCCGCTTCGGCCACGGTCCTCTCCCTCGGTCCCCACATCGCCACGTCATCACGGAGAGTGACCAAGATCGTGCTCATGGTGCGGAGCGTGCGACCCGATCCTACGATCACCCCCACCGCGATGGGCCAAGGGGGGCCGCGGTGGCCCGTACCTCGGCAATGCGATTCCGTCGCGGCCGACCACCTAGGAGACCCACGTGTTGCAGTCCGACCATCCCCTGCTTCTGGACCGTCCCGACCAGATGCCCGATCTCGCTCCCCAGATCCACCGCCAGAGGCTGGTGGTGGAGGGCCTGATCGACCGCCACATCGATGCCGCCGAGATCACCGACTACCTGTGGCGCCTCTCGGAGGTCTGCGAAATGCAGATCCTCCAAGAGCCCGTCACCCACCAGTCACCCCTCTACGGGTGGGCCGGGTGGGTCCACTGGGAGGCGTCCGGCGCCCACTTCTACGCCTGGGACCAGCCCGTCCGGTTCTTCAGCGTCGACCTCTACACCTGCACTGCGTTCGACGACCGGGCGGTGCTCGACTTCACCGCCCGCTTCTTCGACACCTCGCGAGTGATCGGACGGCCCTTCTGATGGACGTCGAAGAGATCACCCGAGCAGTAGTCGAACACGAGAACCGGGGCGACACCCCCTTCGGCCTCTACATCGTCAGGGGCACCGACCAGGCCGCGGAGATGGGGCGAAGCGTCGAGCGAGAGGTCTTCTACGACTTCTTCGGCAACTCACCCGAGCTCCTCGCCGAGGAGTACGGCCGCTACGAGGATTCGAGCCTCTTCCTGTGCATCGTCGACCACCTCCGGATGAAGCCGGCCGGGGTGTTCCGCATCGTGCTGCCATCCGACGCCGGGCTCAAGACCTTCCACGACATGGAGAGGGACTGGGGCCTCGACATCACCGCACTGCTGTCGAGAGCGGAGATGAAGCCGGACGCCGACGCCTACTGGGACGCGGCCACCCTGGCCATCAGCGCCGACTACCGCGGCGACGCGGCTTCGGGCATGGTCCGGCTCGGCCTGTGCCAGGCCCTCTGCATGCTCGCGGCTCGCGGTGACGTGCCGTACCTGGTCACGATCATCGACGTTCTGGTCGCCGACCTGATGCAGCGGTTCCTCCAGCGGCCGTGGCAGCCCTTCCCCCGGGTGGAGCCCAAGCGCTACCTGGGATCGGGATCGAGCCTGCCCATGTACATCGACGCGTTCGAGTACCGCTCGCGGCTGGCGCTGATCGACCCGGATGCCTACGAGCTGCTGTTCGAAGGGGTCGGGACCGAGGCCGCCATCTCCACCCCGCTGGCCGACCGCGACCCCGCCCTCGACGAACGGTGGTTCCACACCGCCTGACCAACGATGGTGCCGGATCCCGGTGGCGAACGGTCAAGCCGGGTCGCGGATCACCCGCAACCGGGGTCCGGCCGCCAAGCCGAGCCGCTGGAGCATCGCCGGCACCTGATCGGCCGGCACCGGCTTCTCGAACGCGTAGCCCTGGGCGTGGCGGCAGCCCAGGGCTATGAGCCGATCGCGCTGCTGGGCGGTCTCGACGCCCTCGGCGACGATGCTGAAGCCGAGGGCGTTGCCCATGGCGATCATGGCGGCCACCACGCTGTCGTCGGCCTGGTCGCGGCCGAGGCCGGTGACGAACTCGCGGTCGATCTTCATCTCGTCGACCGGAAGCCGCCGCAGGTACGAGAGCGATGAGTAGCCGGTGCCGAAGTCGTCGATGGCCACGCGGACGCCGAAGCCCCGCAGCAGCTCCAGGGTCTCGCTCAGCTCGCCGAGGTTCTCGACCAGCAGCGACTCGGTGATCTCCAGGCACAACGTCGTGGGCGGAACGCCGTGTTCGAGCACCGCCCGGGCCACCCGGTCGGTGAAGCGCTGATCGCGGAGCTGGCGGACGCTCACGTTCACGGCCACGGAGAGCTTGTCCGAATGCTCGACGGCACTGCGTATCCGGGCCAGTTCGGCGACAGCACGATCCAGCACCCAGCTGCCGAGCTCGACGATGTAGCCGATCTCCTCGCAGACGGGAATGAAGTCGTCGGGCGGAACCCGACCCAGTTCGGGGTGGTCCCAACGGATGAGCGCCTCGAGCCCGGTCACCCGACCATCGGTGAGGTCGACGATGGGTTGGTAGTCCAGCGACAGCTGGTTCCGCTCGATGGCGAGTCGGACCTCGCCCTCCAGCACGAGGCGGCGCGAGACCCGCTCGTGCATGCGCTCGTCGAACAGCACCACCGCGTTGCCGCCGCTCTCCTTGGCGGCGTACATGGCGGTGTCTGCGTCGCGGACGACGGTGTCGGCGGTGATCGCGCCGCTCCAGTCATCGACGAACCGCAGGCCGATGCTGGTGGCCGACGCGACCTCTATGTCACCGAGCACGAACGGCGGCCCGAAGGTGAGCCGGGTTCGTTCAGCCACCTCCAGTGCTTCCGCCTCGTCGCGCACCGATGCCAGGAGGATCACGAACTCGTCGCCGCCGAACCGCGCGACGACGTCGGATGCCCTGCAGGTCTCGGTCAACCGTCGAGCCACCGACCGCAGCAGATCGTCTCCGACCGAGTGGCCCAGGCGATCGTTGACCAGCTTGAAGCGGTCGACGTCGAGGAACATCAAGGCGATGGCCGGGCCGTGCTCGACCTTGCCCGCGAACATGTCGTTCAGGTGGCCGTCGATCCACACCCGGTTCGGCAGGTCGGTCAGCTGGTCGTGCTTGACCAGGTGGCTCAGGCGGGCTTCCGAGCGGGCGTGGTCGCTCAGCGCCCGGTACACGCGGATGCCCGAGCACAGCATCAGCGCCACCACGATCAGGGCGAGCACCGCGCGCTCGGCGGTGCTGGAGTCCGGGCGGGCGAGCAACAACAGGCCGGGCACCGCCACCGCCGCCGCCACCACCGACAGCCCCCGACGGGGTGCCGTCTCCACGGTGGTGATCCGGTCTGTGATCGTGCGCATCGAGGGATGGGTGGCGGTGACGGCCCACGCCACGAACCCGACCCCGTAGGGGATGTCGATCCAGCGGGCCACGTCCACCACGTTCATCTCGACGAGCATGTAGACGACATCGCCCACGAGCATCGAGACGAGCGCCACGAGCAGGGAGTGGAAGGCGAAGGGTGGTGTCGAACCCCAGCCGGTGGCGAACCGGAAGCCGATCACCAGCAGGAAGATCGACAGCGCGGGGTACGACGACAGCGCGAGTCGGACGTCGACCGGGATGTCGTGCTGGGCCAGGGTCGGGGTGATCAGGTAGATCCAGGCCAGCGCCAGGGCCGACAACCCGGCGATGGCGGCGTCGAGGGTGGCGTTGATGTCGCGCCAGCGGCTTCCGAGCCTCTCCCGGCCGATCCCGTAGATCATCGCGCCCAGGGCGACGTAGCCGGTGATGGTGAAGAGCTCCGGGAGCGCCGACCGGTTCTCGGACAGATCCCCGAGGGTCCCGAGCGACACCCGCAGGGCAGCTCCAGTGAAGAACATGACCAGGGCGACGAGGCTGAGCACCCACGGCCAGAGCGGACGCGGTTGGTAGCGACGGATCCCCGTGACCACGGCCGCCATCGTGGCCAGGGCGAGCGCCGGGAACGTCAGGTCGCCATCGCCCCCGAACGGCCACGTCGAGTGGAGGGCCAGCCAGACGGCTCCGACCACGGCCACCGTGGAAGAGAGAGCGCCGCGTTCGGCTAGTCCCTCCTCGGCGCCCGCGCCCATCGCGTCTCCTCCCCAACGGATCACGCGGTCGTTCCGCTGCTGATCCCCGGCCTTGCCATCGGCACGAGCCCCGGAGCCCTTAGTGCTCGTGCCCCACCTTCGCTCGCCCTGAACCGCTCATCGCCAGGGGCTAGCGGCGGAACTTGGTGGCCATGAACAAGATGTGGTCGCGCTCGTACTCGAGATCGGGGTGACGCTCGCCCAGGTGTGCCAGGGAGATGTCGACGATCTCGTCCTCGGAGTCGCCACGCAGGCGCTCCCCGCACGGGCAGTCCAGGACCCACACGTATCCCGGGTGATCCGCGGCAACAGGTTGGTCGGACATCGGCGGTCTCTCCTCGGTGAGCTTCGGGGTCAACGAGACGATGACCCCGCCGGCCGCATCTCGGACCGGCATCGGCGCGCGGCAAGCCTAGAGCCGCCCGCTCGAGCCGGTGACCTGAACAGCCCGACAGGCCCGCGTCGAGGTGGGCCGCCGTCAGCCCGGGCTGGTGGAGTGCGCAACCGTCAGGTACGTCCACGGTTTCGGACCCTTCCCGTAGCGGGATCGTGACGATTCGACGTGGAAGCCGGCGCGCTCGAGCATCACCAGCGGTTCGCGGGTCAGGTGGCATCCCCCGGCCATGACCTTCTGGAGCGGTTCCATGCGACGCTGCCACCGAACCACCCCCGGATCGGGAGCGAGGCCGTGCTCCAGGACCTGGAAGCGACCACCCGGGCGCAGCACCCGTCGGACCTCCGACAGCGCCGCGTCGACGTCGGGGATCGTGCACAACGTGAACGTGCAGAGAGCCGCGTCGACGCTGTGATCCTCCATCTCGAGCACCGAACCGTCGAGCCCGACGTGTTCGACGGTGACTCCTCGCTCGGAGATCCGCGGCTCGGCGAGCCGGCGCGCCACCGCCGACGGCTCGACCGCAACCACCCGCTCGACGTCTTCCGGGTACAGCGCGACGTTCAGGCCCGATCCGAACCCGATCTCCAGGACCGTGCCCGACAGGCCCTCGACCGCCTCCTTCCGCCAGCGATCGAACCCCTCGATGCCGCAGGTGCGGTCGACGAGGTGCGGCAGGACGCGTTCGGAGTAGAAGGCCATGGAACCCTTCTACTCCCACCGGCGCACGATGGCGATGGAGCCGACGACCCGATACCGACCCGTCGTGGCCCTCAGGCGACGTCGGAGCCCGGTGCCGCGGTGGACCCATCGACCGGAGCGGACCAGTTGCCGTCCAGGAACTCGTACCACGAGAGCACGTGGTCTTGTCGTTCGTCGTCGTTCTCACCGACGCACACGCACACGAAGAGCGACAGCTCGTAGCGATCCACCACCCAGACGGAGCGCACCGCGCCGCTCTCGCGCAACATCATCATGCCGGCACCATCACCGAGCACCTTCGAGCTGACAGCCCGGTGACACAGGTCCCGGAGGTGCGCGGTGACCGCGGCCTTGGCGTCGTCGGGTGACCGGAACTCGACGGCGGTGGCCATCACCAGGTTGTTGCCCACCTGGCTCTTCGCCGCGACCCCACCAGCGAAACCGGCGTCTTCCCACGCGTCCAGGACGGCGTCGAGGTCGGTCGGGGTGGACGGGTCGGGATACTCCGCCAGTGTCTCGAACACCGTGACCTGGTCGAGTGGGTGGTCCGAGCCGTAGACCGACGCGACCGCTCCGCTGGACAGGTCTGCGATCGGGTCGCCGATCAACTCACGATCGGCCAGCGGAGACGGCACATCAGCGAGGCAGTCGTCGGCTCCCACGGCATCGGCGACGGTGTCCGGCCCGACCCGGTCGGCCACGTCGTTCCACTGGTTGTCCAACAGGGAGGGGTCCTCCGACACCGGGATCCGCGCTTCGACTCGTACCTCGCTGGTCGAGGAGGGTGTCGACGTGACCGTGGTGACCGGCGCCCCTGAGGTCGTGGTGGTGGCGAACGCTGCGCCGGAGTTGCTCGTGCTGCCGCACGAGACGAGGCCCAGCAACACCACCCCTGCAACGAGGGTCACGAGTGAGGCTGGTGGTCGTCGGTTTACGACCTCCACTATCGACCAACGCACCCGTGATGTTGAACCTGGCAAACCGAACCATCCGGCACCGCGCGGGTCATCGCCCCTCTCACTGCCCAGGTCGCTGACGTCATCTCGGGCGACGCTCGAACGAGTAGTCAACCGTCAGCGTCGACCCTGGGTCCAGCACCTGCACGCCGTGGCCCTCCACACCTCGCTCGGCCATGGCGATCCCGTCGTTGGCCATCGTGACCGGTTCCACGCACACCCATCCCGGCTCGCCGCTGAACACCACGACGTTGGTGATCGGCCCGCCCCATGACAGGCGCAGGTCGCCGACGTCGGCCGACGAGTCGGTCAGATCCGTGAAGCAGGCATCCATCGGAGCCACCTCTGTCGGCGAGCGCAGGTCGCGATCCCCCGAGACCGGGACCGGTGTCCCCGTCGGCAGCGGTTCACCCGGCCAGATCCGATCGGCCGGCACCCGCACCGGTCCGTAGCGGAACCAAGGGTGGATGCCCAGCCCCACCGGGACCGGCTCCGGCCCCTCGTTGGTGACGTCGAGCTCCTGTCGAAGACCGGTCGCCGACAGCTCGAACCGTTGCCGGGAACGCACCCGATACGGGCCGCCGACCAGCTCGACCTCCAGGTCGACCCGCCGCTCCGACCGGTGCGAGACGGTCCAGGGCACGGCGGCTCCCAGCCCGTGGATGGCGCTGCCGTCGGCGAAGTTGATCGGCAGCCGTTCGTCGATGTCGCCGTACCGGAGCCGGCCACCGGGGAGTCGGTTGGCCCACGGGACGAGCGGGTAGCTTCCCCATCCGGTCCACGCGAGCCCCGGTGCCGGTCCCCGCAGCAACGGGCCGTCGCCGAGGTCGAGTTGCCCGAGCCGGCCGCCGTCGTCGGGATGGATCACGGCTCGGCATGGCCCCGCCTCGAGCACCAGCGCCCGCCCTGCTGCCCCGGCATCGGTCGGATCGGTCACGACGACGAACCTACTCAGGGCGACTCGTCACGCATAGGCGTCGGCCTGACGCCGGTAGAGCGAGGCGACACTCGACGCGGGCTCAGAAGCGGGTGCGGTTCTCCTCGGCTTCGGCCACCAGGTCGTCGGCGTCGGGTGCCAGCAGGAACCCGGCGTCGACCATGGCATCGGCCGACGAGCTGAACGCGTCGACGTAGTCGTCGGCGGTGCCGTGCAGTTCGGCCAGCTCCGCGGCGTCGAGCACCCGGGTGCTCCCCATGAGGGCGCAGATGTCGCCTCCGCTCAGGGTCTCGCCGGCCGTGACCCGATCACCGATCGGAACGAAGACGGGCACGTCGATCAACGGGTTGCGAACCCCTCCCAACGCCATGCCGAGGTCGTCGCGCGCGATCGCTTCGTCTCCGTCGGTCATCTCGATGCGCTCGCCTGCCGGAGGTGGATCACCGCCCGCCACCCATCCCACCAGGTGGTTGAACGCCGCGGAGAGGACCTCCTTCTGCGGCCCGGTGTTGATCGCACCGCAACCGAGCAGGTCGCCGACCATCGGGTCGCGAGGTCCGCCCACCACGGCGCGAAGCAGGTGGGCGTCAGCGTGGGCAGTGCCGGCCACCTCCCACGTGCGGATCAGGTCTGTGTCGGGCTGGCGGACCGTGGCGTAGCGCAACGTGGTGAGGTCGGTCTCGGTGGCGAACATCATCACCGGAACGTCCAGGTCGTCTCGGATCCGCACCGCCCCCGACGGGACATCAGCCGACTCAAGATCGGCCACCGCCTCGCGCGACGTCGTGTAGTCGCCGTCCAGGGGCGCTCCCATGGCCGGGCGGCTGTGGACGAGGAACCCGTCGAACACGGGAGCCAGCGGGTGGACCGCGTTGATGACGGTGGCCAGGAACGAACCCGACTGGGACTCCCCCGCCGCGATCACCCGTTCCGGCTCCAGGTCGCCGAGGATCGCCTGCGGGTCGCCGTCGACCAGCCGGCCGACCTGGCTGAAGATGTCGAACGAGTACGCGTCGCCGGGATGGCGGAGGGTCCCGTACCGGGCCGGGTCGACGTTGCGCAGGCCGCTCTGGTCGGTGCTGACCCCGGCTTCGGCGGCCTCTCCCTCGTCGACCTCGACGTCGAGCAGGGTCTGGCCGCCTTCGACGCCCTGGGCCTGGGCGCTGACCCCGACGTAGGCGTGGCCCTCCCGGCTGATCTCCTCGGCCAGGTAGGCCCAGTCCGGCGCGGCCTCGATGGCGCTGATGTTGAACCACTCCACAACCACGGTGCCGCTGAAGTCCTCGGCCCGCTCCGGGCGGCGCACGATGACGCGGGTGCGGTACTCGGCCTCGTCTCCGGGCTCGGCCACCCATCGACCGTCGGCTGGCGTGTCGACGGGCTCGAAGCTGGTGGCGGTGCCGCCCACCAGGTACTCCTCCATCACGTAGCCGTCGGGCAGCGGCGAGGCGGGTTGGGGAACGTTCACCCCGTTGCCTTCGGCCTCCGGAGCGGCCACGTCGGTCGGAACGTGTGGTTCGAACGCCACGGGATCCTCCTCTGCGGTGGTGGTGGTGGTGGTGGTGCCGCCAGCCTCGCCGTCGGCGGAGTCGGTGTCGTCCGACGACGAACAACCCGCCGCAAGCATGGCGACCACCACGGCGAGGAGCACGGAACGGCTGAGCAGCTTCATGGTTGTTAGGTCCCCCTTCGACCGGCGCGGACGGTATCAGCCCACCCTCTTCGAGCTGAGCCCGAGCGCCGAACCGACGACGAACGCATGGGCAAACGCCCGTCTGGCCGCCCGTGACCTGCCCACACGACCGACAGCGTGACGTAAGCCCCAGAACGCGTGGGCAAAGGACTGTCTGGTCGCCAGTGATCTGCCCACACGACCACCGACGCCGAAACGCAAACGACTGTCTGGTCGCCAGTGATCTACCCACACGACGGCCGGGCTGAGTCGGTTGCGGCCCAGCGGCAGCGGCCCCGGTAGGTCGGGACCTCGGGCTGGCGAGCACGCCGGCCGAGCCTCCGGCAGGATTCCACCGTGTCGATGATCATGCAGTGGGATGCAGCCGATGCCGCCACCGCGGATGCGCTGCGATCGATGGAC
>JAAZBK010000175.1 GCA_012513855.1 Acidimicrobiales bacterium | reverse complement strand
TGGGCTGGCATGCTGTCGTTCTCCACTGGTCAGGGTGCTGTGTAGACAGCGGGCATCATGCCCGCCATCACGCTCTGACCGGTGGAGACTCAACCCCTACCTGTAGCCGTCACCCCTTGACCTCGCCGACTCTCCAACAAGATCGATCGAGCCAATCTATCGCTCCTGTCCCACCCAGGCAGCGATTCGCCGATAGCGTGACCGTCCGACTCCGCCGGACCTCAGTGGGGCTTGGGCGGGAGGGCGCGCACGTAGGTGGTGGCCCGCGTCACCCAACGCTCCAGTTGCCGACCGGTCTTCAGGGCGTCGACCGGCACCAGCAGCCAGCCACCCATGGGACGACCCTGCATCACCACCGGTTCGGCCGGAGTGCGCAACGCGAGTCGGTCTGCATCGTCGCGGGCCAGCCGCACCATGAGCCCACCGCTGCCGCTCACCGCAACCGTCATGTGACCGCCCAGGAGGAAGGCCAGCCCGCCGAACATCTTGCGCTCGACGAGGTCCGGCTCGGCCACGAACAGCTCCCGCACCCGCGCCGCCAGATCCTCGTCGTAGGCCACCCGCAGACGTTACGGCCGAGCGTGGCCCATCGCTGGCCGGTCGCTGGCCGGTCGACCTGTGCGAGGCCCGATAGGTCAGCACCGAAGCGGGTTCGGTGAGCGTTCTCTCGATCACTGTGCGTGAATGTTGATATTTTCTCGCTAGTTCGGGCTGTTTCGAGCCCTTGTTGTCATACCCCCCGCGGAGAATGGGGTCATGGACGAAGAGCAGCCACCGGACAACGGCAGTGCCGAACCGGAGCGCGCCGACCAGGTCGGTGAGGACCGGTTAGCTGAAGATCGGGTCCCTGAAGATCGGGGCGATGGTGGTCGCGCCAGCACCGAGCGGGATGCCCGGGTCGGTGTCGGGCCGGAGGTGTCGGGGTCATCGGTGGCCGACTTCGTTCGTGAGGCCCGTCGGCGGAAGGGTCTGGACCCGAGTCGGCTGACCGACCTCCCCGACGATCCGCTCGATGGAGCTGAGCTTCGATCCGGGGGCGCTGGCCGGGCTGAAGTCCCAGGTGCAAGAGGCGCTGGCTCGACCTCGGGCCGGGGCGCCGGCTACGACCCGAGTCCGGCATCGGACCAGGGCGCGGTGCCGGGTTCGGATTCGGACCCCGACTCGGATACGACCCCTGACTCGGGCTCGGGCTCGGGCATTGGCACTGGCTCCAACCCGGGCTCGGGCTCGGCTGGTTCGGGCGGCGACTCCGACTTCGACACAGACAAAGACACAGACACAGACACAGACACAGACACGGACACGGACACGGACTCGGGCTCGGGCTCGGGCTCGGCTGGTTCGAGCGGCGACTCCGACTTCGACACGCACACGGGTTCGGGCTCGGGCTCGGGCTCACCACCGGGTTGTGGAACTGGGTCGGCTGACGGAACTGGCCCGGGAGATCGCGCCGAGACGAGCTCGGACGGCGCCCGCCGGGAGGGTGGCCGGGTGCGGGTGCCGGGTGGGACGCCGGTGAAGTGGTCGTTGGGGTCGGTGCGGATGGGCCCGCTCGAGCCGGGTGTGGCCGCGGTGGCTGAAGCGCTGGCGGCGTTGGAGGCCCCGGCTGAGATTGACGACGACTGCCTGCACGAGCGGACCGTGGACCTGTTGCGGGTGCGGTCGCTGGTGGATGCGGCGCTGGCCGGACACGTGCCGGAGTGGAACAGCCGGGCCCTGTGGGGCACCGACGGCTCCAAGTCGCCGAGCGCCAGGCTGGCTCGTGACGCGAACTGTGCCAAGGGCACCGCCGGCGGGATCGTGAAACAAGCTGGGGCGCTGGCCCGGATGCCCTTTACCCGCGAAGCCCTCGCTGATGGGCGGATCTCGACCGATCACGCCCGCCGCCTCATCCAGGCCTGCACCGACGACCGCCTCGAGTTGTTCTTGGAGGCTGAGGCCCACCTGATCGGCGAAGCCGTCAGGCTCGCTGGGGACCACAAGGGCTTCTGCCGGGTGGTGTCGCATTGGGAGAACATCGTCGATGACCAGTTGCACGACCCCACCGACCCCGACGACGAGCCACCCGAGCGCAAGCGCCGCAAGGCCGAACGCGACTTCCGGATGACTTCGAAGCCCGAGGGGTTCGACCTGTCCGGATCGCTGCCGACAGCAGATGGGCTGATCGTGCAGACCCAGTGGCAACACATCTACGACGAACTGTTCGAAGCCGACTGGGCAGAAGCCCGCAAGATCCACGGCGACGACACCTGCATCTCCCACCTCGCCCGCACCGTTGCCCAGCGCCGGGCCGATGCCCTGGTCGAGATGGCGAGGCGGGCGTCCGCGTACAAGCCCGGATCGGCCGTCTCTCGACCGCTCGTCACGGTGATGGTCCACGCCGAAGACCTGATGGGCCCCATCCGTGAGACGTTCAACGGCACCGTGCTCTCACGCCGCGATGTGGCCGAGTGGATGGGCGAAGCCGACTTCGAACGCATCATCTTCGACCCGGCTGGTCAACCGGTGAACATGACCAGCCCCCACCGGTTCTTCAAAGGACTCCTCCGCCGAGCCGTCCAGATCCGCGACCGGGTCTGCTCGCATCCGACCTGTGACGTGGATGCCGAACGGTGCCAGGTCGACCACATCATCGAACACTGCGACGGCGGCGAGACCCACATCGACAACGGCCGGCTCCTGTGCTCCTGCCACAACCAGCAACGACCCGGCCGAGGCAAGAAGCCCGAGGGAGACCAGGACGACGGCGATGCAGGCGGAGATGCAGATGACGGAGGCGATCGCGACGGAAGTGGTGGCGACACAAGCGAACGCGGACACGGCCATGGCGACGACGACGAAGCGAAAGCCGGCGATGGCGATGGCGATGGCGGTGAACCGGAGCCCGAGGGCGACGGAAGCCGCGGCGCTGAGGATGACGGCCACGACGACGCCAGCG
>JAAZBK010000174.1 GCA_012513855.1 Acidimicrobiales bacterium | reverse complement strand
GTCGGACCCGCCGGGTGGCGGGGATGGGCGGCCAACGTCGATCGCCTCAACCTGAAGCGTCGGAGCGCCTTCTACGGCGACTGGTGGGACGAGGCAGCCCAGTGGCGCACCGGCGGGTTCGACCGCCTGTGCGGCGGGGTGCAGGGGAGCCCGACCACGCCCGAACTGGCCGAGCGAGGGGTGCGGGGGACCTTGTTCGTGCACCAGTTGCTGGCGGTCCGGCCCGGCGCCGTGCTCGATCACCTCGCCGCGGTGGCCGAGGTGCAGGTCCCGCTCTGGCGGCAGTACGGGCACGAGCCCACCGGCATCTACGAGGTCCTCGGCAACCAGCACGAGGCGGTGGTGGTTTGGGCGACCTCGATCGGGGAGCACACCAGGCTGCGTGCCGCTCGCGACGCAGCCCGGGGTCTGTCCGACGAAGCGGAGCCCGATGACCGACTGGTGGACTGGGAGCGCCGGGCCGCCGGGACGGTGGTGGGAGGCGACACCCACCTCATGACGCCGATGCCGGGCACCGTCTACGGACCCGACAGCTGGGAAGAGGCCTCGCTCGACGACTGGATGCCGTGACCGGTGCGCCGGGACGCGCCCCTTGACGAAAAGTTATGTGACATGAGAAGGTCGACTGTCACATAAGCGGGAACCGACACAGGGGACACGTCGAGATGCTCTTTCGCCGATCTTCGGCCGCGCTCGTTGCGCTAGCGATGCTGGTGGGCACGGTCTCAGCGTGCAGCGACGACGATGGCGGGGCAGCCGATCCCGGACCGGACCGCGGATCCGGCGGTCTGCTGAGCACCGACCTGGCCGTGGAGGTCGATCCCGACGAACCCACGGCGCCCTCGGAGTTCGACGTGCGCCCCGGTACCGAGGAGGTCACCGTCACAGGGGTCGAACCGGAGCAGCGGCTGTCGCTGGTCGATGCCGACGGACGACGGATGGTGGTGCTGCACGCCGACAAGTACGGACAGGCGCACTTCTCCTACCTCCCCGACGAGCTGGCCGAGTTCAAGACCGGCGCACGGGCCAAGCTCCCCACCGACCAGGGCTACGTGGTGCCGGCCGGCAAGGGCTACACGATCCGGCTGGAGGACTCCGAGCCCGTGCAGGTCACCGAGCCGTTCGAGGTGTGGGGCTTCGACGACCACCCCGATCCGAGCTGGTACGACGATCAGACCGGCACCATCGGGCCGAGCGGCGACGAGACCGACTGGTTCGGCTACGTCACCATGCGCGACGGGGTCCAGCTCAGCATCAACGTCCGCCTTCCCGGTCCGGTGGCCGACGGCCCCTACCCGACGGTGATCGAGTACTCCGGCTACGGACCGTCGAACCCCGACTCCACCGAGCCGGGATCGATGATCGCCGCGCTCTTGGGCTTCGCCACGGTCGGCGTCAACATGCGCGGCAGCGGGTGCTCGGGCGGCGTGTTCGACGTGTTCAACGTGGCCCAGCAGGTCGACGGGTACGACACCGTGGAGGCGATCGCCCGCCAACCGTGGGTGAAGGGCAACCAGGTCGGGATGGTGGGCCTCTCGTACTCGGGGATCACCCAGCTCTACACCGCAGCCACCCAACCCCCGAGCCTGGCCGCGATCACGCCGCTCTCGGTCATCCGTGAGCCCTGGCTCCAGCAGTGGCCGGGGGGCGTGTACAACGGCGGCTTCACCCGCCAGTGGCTGGCCGAGCGCGACAACCAGTCGTCGGCCGGCGGTACGTCGTGGGTGCAGAAGCGACTCGACGGTGGCGACGAGACGTGCGAATCCCACCAGGAGCTCCGCGAGCAGAACATCGACTTCGAGGCGTTCGGCAAGTCGTTGGTGCAGCGCCCGGACCTCGCCGACGTGCGCGACCTCTCGAAGCTCGTGTCGAACATCGAGGTACCGGTGTTCCTGTCGGGGGCGTGGCAGGACGAGCAGACCGGACCGCAGTTCACCGACATGCTCGGCAACTTCACCGCCAGCGAGGATGCCAACTTCACCCTCTTCAACGGCCGCCACCCCGACGGCTACACGCCGGAGGTGCTCTCCCGCTGGTTCGAGTTCCTCCAGTTCTACCTGGTGGAGCAGGTGCCGAACCTCGACGACGGCCTGCGTGCCGCGTCGCCCACCGTCTTCGGCGACTTCTTCGGAACCCCGGACCTCGAGTTCGCAGAGGATCGCTTCGACCAGTACCTGCCCGACCAGTACGACGCCGCCCTGGCGGCCTATCAGGCGGAACCCGCGGTACGGGTCATCTTCGAGCGTGGAGTCGGCGGCGTCACCGGTTCTCCCATCGGCCTCTACGAGACCACCTACGACACTTGGCCACCCACCGACGTCGAGGAGGTCTCGTTCCACCTGGGCGGCGACGGCACGCTGTCGACCGCGCCTCCCTCCGGGGAGGGAGTCGATCGGTTCCTCAACGATCCGGAATCGGCCGAGGTGGACTTCTTCGGTGAGGCCGGCTACCAGCTCTTGGTGCCGACTTGGGACTTCGACTGGCGGAACTGGTCCGAAGGCGACGCCGCTTCCTACGTGACCGAACCGTTCACCGAGTCGGTGGTGCTCGGCGGAGGAGGGTACGTAGAGCTGTTCATGAAGGTGCCCGGGGCCAGCGCCGACGTACAGGCCACGCTCACGATCATCCGTCCCGACGGGACCGAGTGGCTGATCACGAGTGGGCTGCTGCGCCTCAGCGACCGGGCCGTGGCGGCCACGTCGGAGGGCCTCCGAATCGACCGGACCTTCTCGGCCGCCGATGCCGAGGACATGCCCGACGACGAGTTCGCCTCGGCGAAGGTGTCGATCCCGGGGTTCGCGCAGGCGTTCCGCCCCGGTGATCGGCTGCGGCTCACCGTCTCGAGCCCAGGGCGCGACTTCGGGGCCTGGACCTTCGCCAACTCCGGCGAGGCCGACGAGGTGCGCGACATCGCCTGGGGCGGTGATCTCGCATCTCGCCTGGTCGTCGGACGTCTACCGGGGGTCGTCGTTCCCGACGGCGAGCCCTGGCCGTGCCCTTCGCTCCGTGGTCAGGCGTGCCGGCCCTACGAAGCGCTGCAGAACACCCCCGCGGGCTGAAGGCAGGCCCGGGACCCATGGCCGGGGCCGAGCGTGCACGATTGCCGGGCAACCAGCGGGGGCGCGCCACCCGCGAGCGGATCCTGCTGGCCGGGGATCGTTGCTTCGAGCGCAGCGGTCTGTCGGTGACGGTCGACGAGGTCGCGGCCGAGGCCGGCATCACCCGCATGACGGTGCACCGACACACCGGTGGGCGCGAGCAGATGGTGAGGCACCTGGTCCTACGGGCTTCGGTGCGCCTGGCCGAGACGCTCACCGTGGTCCTGGAGGGCGACGGCCCGTTGGAGGACCGGCTGGTCGAGGCGATGGTGCAGACCGTGACCACCATCCGGGCCACCCCCGCTCTGGCCCAGCTCTTCGCGGGCGGCGATGTGACGGAGCCCTGGCCGGTGATCGATCCCGACGACGACGTGCTCGCCACCGTTCGGGATTTCTACCGGCCCTACCTCGACCAGATGGCCGCCCGGGGCCGGCTCCGCGAGGGGATCGACGCCGGCGAGGCCGTGGCCTGGTTGCTGGCCCAGGCCCTGCTGGTGCTGGTGGTCCCAGAGGTGGCGCGCTCGGAGGCAGACGTGCGTCGCCTCTTCGGCCAGCTCGCCATGCCAGCGCTGCTCCGCAGGCCCTGACGCTCCCCTGAGAGACTCAGCGGAGCGAGGTGGCCAGGCGGAACGCGTCGTCCACCGTGAGGTCGCCCGACACGGTGAGCACGGTGTCGCCCGAGACCAGCCAGAGCTGAGCGCGGCCGTACAGGTCGATGCCGGCCTCGGCCCGGGCCCCGTTGAAGCGGCCGTCGCCGAGGGTGCGCTCGCGGGGGTCCACGAGCGGGGCGGCGAAGGGCGACTGCCAGGCCGCGTGGTCGGACCCGGCGGCGCGGGTGGTGACGGTGATGCGCTCGGGCCCGCGCTGGAAGCCCAGGGAGAGCACGTCCTCATCGGCCGGGTTCGCCCCACCCGCGGTGCCCGACGCGCCGGCCGGGGGATCGGCGCGGACCGCCACCACCTCCAGGTCGAAGCCTTCGGGCAGCCATCCGGGGGTCACGGCCTCGCCCCTTCCGAGCAGCGGGACCGCGGCCAGTTCGGTGGAGATGAATCCGCTGGAGACCACGGACGGCGTGACGTCGTCGGGCACCGGCTGGGCGAAGGCATCGCCCGGTACCTCGGTGACGGTCTCCCAGCCGACCACGGTGATCCTGCGCACCAGGCGCTCGCCCTGGGTTCGTTCGATCTGCACGGGGAGCGAGGTGTTGGAGTCGACCAGGACCGTCCACCTCTCCTCCTCGCCCTGATCCCCGCTGGGAAGGTCGTGGGTGAGCCGCCACACCGTGAGGTCGTCGCTGTCCTCGTCGGCGCCCTCGTTGCTCTCGGCGCCGTCGGTGTCGGTCTCGTCGTCGCTGTCATCGACCGACCGGCCGAGGTCGCGGGGGATCGTGGTGCGCGAGACGCGCTGGTCGTCGGCCAGCCGGAACAGCGAAGGCACCAGCGAGATCTCGCTCAGCGGCGTGGGAAGGGTGGGGGCTGGGTCGGGGGCACCTGCCGACAACCCCTCGGTGTCGGCTGCCACCACATCGGCGTCCTCGCCGGTGCCGATCACCGCCACCCGGCGTACCAGCCCCGCCGAGGAGTCGTAGGTGGTCTGGTCGATGACCCCGGTCTCGGTGACCGCCCACGAGCCGTCGTTCGCCACGGTCAGGTCCACCTGCCGCTCGTCGGTGCCTCCCGCCGAGTCGCCTTCGGTCACGATCGTGCTCACCTGGCGGTACGGGCCAGCCGCCATGGCCGTACCCACCGGGCCCGCCAGTTCGCTCGCAGCCCTCGACCCGTCGGGGATCCGTTCGCTGGTGCCGACCCAGACGGCGACGCCCACGCAGGCCGCCACCACCACCAGCACCGCCGCGATGATGCCCACCCGTCGCCAGGGCCGGCGGGGCTTGGCCCGGTCGGCCTGGTCGGCCAGCCCCTGGACCGGGTCGTAGCCGGGATCGCCCGGCAGTGGGCGAAGGTGCTTGTTGGGCTTGAACCCGGGCTCGGCCGGGTGGGCCTTGGCCAGGCGGGCCATGGGATCGATGCTGGGAACTGCGGGCGCATCGCGCTCTGCGAGTAGGCGACGGCCCAGCATCGACCAGAAGTCGGGGTCGGCGGGCGGGATGGGGATCTCGGCGAGCGTGGCGCGAGCGGCGGCCACCAGCGCGTCGGTCTCGGGGGTGCCGGTGGGCTCGAAGCCCACCGAGTTGGTCCGGTCGCGGGCGAGCAGCCGGCGTGCCGAGCTGAGACGGTTGGTGGCTGGCTCGACTCCGGCGTCGAGGGCGGCGGCGGCGTCGTCGACGCGGTAGTCCTCGAGGTCGACCATGACGGCGAGGGCTCGCTGGTCCGGAGCGAGGCGGCGCCAGCCGGGCGGAAAGGTCGTGTCGGGCACCGTTCCACCGGCCAGTTCGATCAGGTTGCGAGCCTCGATGATGGCCGACTCCGGCTCCGCGTCGGCAGGGGAGTGGTCGTCGATCGAGAGCTGCAGGCCACCAGGTCGATCGGCCCAGGTGTCGTCGGTGAGGTCGATCTCGTCGTGGTCGGCATCGGTGCGCCCGGCATCGGCGAGCGCGCGCCGGCGAGCGGGATCGCGCCGCACCCGGCGCAGTTCGTCGGTGGCCGCGAGGTAGGCGATCCGGTGCAGCCAGAGACCTGGTTTTCGTTCGGCCCGGTAGCGCGGCAGCGCACGGTAGGCCCTCACGTAGGCGGCCGACAGCGCCCGGTCGGTGGAGCCTTCGCCGGCGAGGATGTGGTGCACGAACGGTCGGAGGTGCGGGTTCCAGTGCTCGATGATGCGGGCGAACGCCGCAGGGTCGCCCTTGCGTGCCGCGACCACGAGCGCCACCGGGACCTCGCTCGGACCAGAGCGTGGGCGCGTCGAAGCGGAGGCCGTCGAGCGCTGCGGAGCGGGGTCAGGAGCGCTGGACGCGGCAGCGGGGGAGGAGTCTCGGGCGGCGGTCACCGTGTCCCAAAGGTACCGGCCCGCGGCCGTCCGATCAGGTACCCCGCCGTGGGTGGTCGGGTACTGGCACTGGCACTGCAAGAACCTTGCTGGGTATCGTGACTGCCGTCACGACCCGCGCCTGTCGCTGGTCAAAGCACGGCCCCGCCCGATCTGCAGGCCGCCCTCTAAGGGGAGGGGCGCCGCGATCGGGCGGTGTCGCGCGGTAGCTTGCCTCCGCAACCGCTCACCGGACGGAGGAAACCCATGCGCATCGGCTTGTTCGGCGGTGAGGGATCGCTTCAGACGCTGGTAGACGGGGCGGTGGCCGCAGAGGCCGACGGCTTCGACTCCTACTGGCTCCCACAGATATTCGGCACCGACGCGCTGAGCGCCCTCACGGTCATCGGACGGGAGGTGCCCCGGATCGAACTGGGAACCGCGGTCGTCCCCACCTACCCCCGCCATCCCCTGGTGATGGCGGCCCAGGCCCTCACGGTGTCGGCAGCCAGCGCGGGACGCTTCACGCTGGGGATCGGGCTCTCCCACCAGATGGTCATCGAGGGGATGTTCGGGTACTCGTTCGAGAAGCCGGCCCGGCACATGCGCGAGTACCTCGAGGCCCTCGGACCGTTGCTGTCGGGCGAGCCGGCCGACGTCACGGGCGAGACCCTCACGGCCCGCGCCACGCTCGACGTACCCGACTCGCTGCCCGTGCCAGTGGTCGTGGCCGCCCTCGGTCCCCGCATGCTCCAACTCGCGGCCCGGCTGGCGGCGGGCACCGTCACCTGGATGACCGGACCGAGGACCCTCGCCGAGCACACTGTGCCCACCATCGGGGCCGCCGCCTCCGCCGAGGGACTGCCGTCGCCCCGGGTGGTGTCGGCTCTGCCGGTGGCCGTCACCTCGGATCCTGTCGCCGCCCGGGAGCGGGCCGCCAAGATCTTCCAGGTGTACGGCATCCTGCCTTCGTACCGGGCGATGCTCGATCGCGAAGGAGCCGCCGGCCCGGCTGACGTCGCCCTCGTGGGCTCGGCCGCCGAGGTCCGTGCCGGCATCGAGCGGGTCCGCGATGCCGGCGTCACCGACTTCGTCGCCGTCGAGTTCGATGCCCACGAACCCGTCCACTCCGCCACCCGTGACCTCTTGAGGGAGTTCCTTTGACCATCGCAGACCAGCCCTCGGCCGTAGGGCTCGATCCGCTCGCAGCCTTCTCGCTCGACGGCAGGATCGCCATCGTCACGGGAGCATCCAGCGGGCTGGGCGAGCGGTTCTCGCGCGTCCTCCACGCTGCTGGGGCCACGGTCGTGATCGGTGCGCGGCGGGTCGATCGAATCGAAGCCCTGGCCGCCGAGCTCGGGCCCAGGTGCGTGGCCGTCGAGCTCGACGTGACCGATGCCGACCAGTGCCGGCGGATCGTCGACACCGCCGTCGAGGTCGGCGAGGGCCGGCTCGACGTCCTGGTCAACAACGCCGGCATCTCGACCACGGTCCCGGCCGAGGACGAGGACGTCGACGAGTTCGCCGCCGTGGTCGACGTGAACCTGAACTCGCTGTTCCGCCTCAGCCAGCTCGCCTTTCGCCCGATGGCGGGCAGCGGCGGCGGGAGCATCGTGAACATCGCGTCCATGTTCGGCACGGTCGCATCCACCCCCGTCAAGCAGGCGTCCTACTGCGCGTCGAAGGCCGGCGTGATCAACCTCACCCGCGAGCTCGGAGCCCAGTGGGCCCGCAAGGGCGTGAGGGTGAACGGCATCGGCCCGGGCTGGTTCCCCACCGAGATGACCGACGTGATGTGGGGCGACGAAGCGTCGGAGCGCTACGTGGCCAACAACGCGCCCATCGGCCGCCCCGGCACCATCGCGGAGCTCGACGGTGCGCTCCTCTTCCTGGCCTCCGATGCCAGCACCTACGTCATCGGCCAGACGCTGCTGGTCGACGGGGGTTGGACCATCCGCTGAGCTCGGGGGCTGCGGGCTCACGACCAGTCGAAACGGCCCGCGTCGAGTCCGGGCGGTGCCCGACCCGTCAGACGTGGGGGAAGCAGTTGGCGATCTCGGTGATGTGGTTGTTGAGGACCGTGGTGGCGTCGGGCTGGTCGGACACCTTGCCGAGCCTGACCACGATCACGTCGCGACTCGGGAAGCAGATGACCCGCTGACCCTCGAAGCCGTGGGCGCCGAACGGCATCTGCTCCTGATCCCAGGCCCACCAGTGGGCACCGTGGTAGAGGCCCTCGGAGAAGGACCGGGCGGTACGACCGTGGTCGATCCAACCCTCCGGCACGAGCCTCTGCCCGTCCCAGGTGCCGTCTCTCATCGCCAGCAGGCCGAATCGGCACCAGTCGCGCAGGGTGGAGTGGGCGTAGGAGGAACCGATGAAGGTCCCGGCGGCGTCGAACTCGAGGCGGGCGGACGCCATCCCGATGGGGTCGAGGATCCGGTCGTGGACCAGACGGTCGAACTCCGCCGCGCCGGTGCCCAACACGCGTTGGAGGTTCGCGGTCACGATGTTGGTGGTGCCCGAGGAGTAGCAGAACGCCTCGGGTGAGCCCGGCGGGTGCTGCAGCGGGAAGGTGGCGGCGAAGGCACCCATGTCGTCGGCTCCGCTCCCGAAGAGCATCTCGATCACGTCGGGCATGTTCCCCGCCTCGGGGACGTACTCCTCGCGCCAGCTGAGGCCCGGTCGCATGGTCAGGAGGTCGTCCCAGGTGATGCCGTGGCGCGGGTCGCTCTCGGGCGCCCAGTGGGGTTCGGGGATCGGATCGTCGACGCGCAGC
>JAAZBK010000173.1 GCA_012513855.1 Acidimicrobiales bacterium | reverse complement strand
GTCGCGGGTGGCTACCAGGTCGTTGGCTTCTGTCACCAGGCGCTGGCCCTGGACGACCACCAGGGAGATCACGCGGCTGATCTCCACGCGGAGCTGGGCGACCTTCTCGGCGGCGGCCTTCACCTTGTCTTCGATCGACTCGTCCTGGAGCAGGTGGTGGAGGAAGGAGTCGAAGGTGCGGTCCCACTCGCCGACCTCGATCTTGATGATGTCGAGGCGGGCCAGGTCGTCGAGCTCGCGGCGCAGCAGGGTTACCAGGCCGTCGACGTCGCGCAGAGCCGTGGCCGCCTCGTCGAGCTTGTCGCGGTCGTACGAACCGGTACCGGAGTCTTCGCCCAGCCAGCTCTGGTAGGCGGCCCACGACTGCCCGGATCCGAGCACGGCGGCGGTGTGGGCGAGCTTGGCGGCCAGGAGGTGGGCCGCGGCCAGGGCCTCGTCGACCTCCCGCAGATCTGATTCCACCACCGCCCGACGCTCGATCAGCTCGGCCAGTTGGGCGGTACCGGCTTCGGAGAGCTCGGGGGCGGCGGCCGGCACGGTGGCGCTGTCGGCACTTCCGTTGTCTCTCGTGCGGAGTTGGCCGGAGGTGACCTCGACCCAGCGCTGTCGGGCCTCGATGGCCTCGGCCCAGTCGGCCTCCACATCGCCCAGCGCGGCGAGCCGGTCGTCGACCAGCACCAGTTCCTGGAGCGTCTCGCGCTGGTGCTCCTCCGCGGCCAGGAGGGCCAGTCGAGCGGTCTCGCGCTCGGCCATCTCGCGGCGGAGCTCCTCGTCGCGCTCGCCCCGCATGCTGTTGAAGACCCGGGAGAGCGAGAACGACTCCAGCTTGGTGACGTCCTCGTGCTCCTTGACCAGTTGCTCCCGCCTGGCCTTGATGTCTTCGGCGGCGGTCTCCAGGTCGGCCTCGAGCGTCGCCCGCCTCGTCACCAGCCGCGAGTGCTCCCGCCGGGCCTCGGCCACCCGCGATAGGTGACGCTGGAACGCTTCGTTGTCGTTGAGGTCGAACACCTCGGTCTCCTGGGGTGGTCGGGCGGGGTCACATCGTAGAGGCGCCACGGGTTGCGCCGTCCGGGTCGGGCCCGACGTCAGCGGCCGATCGGCCAGTCCTGGACCTGGACCTCAGGCATCGGGAAGTCGGAGACGTTGGCGGTGGCGAGCGGCGCACCGATGCGCGCAGCTGCCGCCGCGATCAGGCAGTCGGGTTGGTGGATCGTGATCCCGCGCGCGCGGCGTGCTCGCGGCGCCACTCCCCTGCGAGCAAGCGACGTGCCTTTCCCGACCGCGAGCTCACGAGGCTGGTCGCCGCTCAGCTCCCCGACTGAAGTGGTTCTACACTGGCGGGTGAGATGTCGACCCCTGAGCCGAAGCCGATCAGGACTGAGAGCCTCGAACTTCCCGTCGAGGAGTTGCTGCGGCGCGCCAAGCCGCACCCGCCCTATGGCGAAGACGTGATCGACGATCTCACGCCTCAGGAGGCCGAAGCCTTCCTCGCCGCCGTCCGCAGTTGAGCACGACCAACCGCGGTCCGGTTGTCGTCGACACCGATGTCTTCAGCGCCCGGCTGATCCCGGACTCCTTGCTTGCGCGGCGCTACGAGCCCGCGCTCGCCGGACGGGACGAGTTCATCTCGTTCCAGACCCTCGCCGAGGTTCGCTACGGCGCTCAGCTCCGCAACTGGGGTGCAACGAGACTTCGGAGGTTGGAGACCACGGTCGCCAAGACCGAGGTGGTGCACTCCGGCGACGACCTACGGGCTCAGCTCCGGATGAGCAGGTCGGTGAGCGTCGCCCCGGTCAGCGCTTTGCGCTGGGCTTCGACCGTGGGGGTGTCGGGGTCGTTGGCGTCGGGACCGTTGGGGTGGAAGTTCTCCTCGAGGTACCGCTCCCACTCGGCGGCGCTCACCTCGTGGAAGCCGCCCGCCACCTCGAGCATCTCCTCGGCGGTGAGGTAGGGACCGACGTAGTTGAACTCTCCGTAGTTCTCGGCCACGGTCACCTTCGCCCCGCCCGGCCACAGACCTTCGAGGTTGGTGCTGGTCCAGTCGGCCGGTTGGACGAGCGAGAACCCGTTGCCGTCGAGAACCTGGGGAGTGGCGTCGGGATACAGCGATGCCGGATCGAAGGTCTCGTCGTACATCCAGGGTTGGACGTAGACCATCATCGATCGCCCCTGGCCGTCGTCGATCCGCCAGTAGAGGCTGGCGTGCTCGGCGATCGCGTCCATCGATCCCGTCCAGATGTGATCGAATCCGCCTGGGGCCAGGAACGGCTCGTCGCCCTCCCACAGCGCCGCCATGTCGGCCACCGCTCGGTCCGGCAGGCCAACCGTGCTCACCATCCGCGTGACCTCACCGTCGAACCAGTGCGCGCCGTTCTCGGTCTCGCTGAACCGGATGTAGCCGCCGTCGATCGCTTCGAACCGATCTCCGGTGGTCTCGAGGATCGACTCGGGGTAGTCGGGGATCGTGAGGAGCTCTTGGTCGCTGGTCACCGTGGCGCTCACGCCCGCGCCATCGGATGCTCGACGCCACATCTCGGTTCGGCACGGACAGGTCATCGGAAACGTGCTCATCCCGCCCGAGAACTCGACGTTCCATCCATCGGGCAGTTCACCGGGGACGTAGAAGCCGGTGTGCCCGTCGCCCGACGAGGTGGTGGACGACGGGTCGTCGCCAGCGGTCACCGCACCTTCGTCGTCGTCGCCGCAGCCGGTGGCGAGCGGGACGAGCATGGCGGCGACCAGCGCGGCCGTGAGCAACCGCCAGCGCATCGGTCAGGCGCCGACGGCCAGGAGGAGGGCGTCTTCGCGGGCCCAGTCGTTGCGGTAGTTGGCGTTGCCCTCTTCCATGAGGTCGTACTGCCACCACAGGCCGTAGACGCCGCAGCTCGCCAGGAGGGCGACGACGCGGCCGCCCACGTTGTGGCGCTGCTTCGGAGCCGGAGCGGCCGGCAGGTTGACGGGCATCCCCAGCGCTCCCAGCACGCCGGCCAACTGCTCCTCGGCGGAGCGCTCGGC
>JAAZBK010000172.1 GCA_012513855.1 Acidimicrobiales bacterium | reverse complement strand
TTGCAAAAGAAAGTGAGAGTGCTACTCTCACTTCTGCCGCCGTGGGGGACGGCCGGACGAGCGAAGGGTGTGGTCGATGTCGGATCCGATTCGGTTCGGGGGGAGCATCGGCCGCACCCTCGCTGATTCCCAGGCGTGGTTCGAGGAGCCGCCCCACCCGGGGCCGGATGCCCCGAACGTGGTGGTGGTCCTGCTCGACGACACCGGCTTCGCCCAGCTCGGTTGCTACGGCTCCGACATCGACACCGCGAACATCGACGCGCTGGCCGCCGGGGGCCTCCAGTTCACCAACTTCCACGTCACCCCGCTGTGCTCGCCGACCCGGGCTTCGCTCCTGACCGGTCGGTCCCAGCACGCGGTGGGGATGCGCACGCTGTCCAACTTCCGGACCGGCTTCCCCAACCAGATCGGCCACATCTCGAACCACGCCGCCACCGTGGCCGAGGTGCTCGGGGCCGCGGGCTACGGCACCTACTGCACCGGCAAGTGGCACCTGGCTCCCATGGAACAGGGCTCGGCCGCCGGACCGTTCGACCAGTGGCCCCTCGGCCGCGGGTTCCACCGGTTCTACGGCTTCCTGGAGGGCGAGACCGACCAGTTCCACCCCGACCTGGTGTGCGACAACCACCACATCGATCCGCCCGGCGGGCCCGACGACGGCTACCACCTGAGCGAGGACCTGGTCGACCAGCTCCTCAAGATGATCTCCGACAGCACCGCGGTCCGGCCCGACCGGCCCTTCTTCGCCTACCTGCCGTTCGGCGCCACCCACGCACCGCACCAGGCTCCAACCGAGTACCTGGCCAAGTACCGCGGTCGCTTCGACGAGGGCTGGGACGTGGCGCGCGAGCGCTGGTTCCGCCGTCAGATCGAGACGGGCGTCATCCCCGCCGACACCGAGCTCGCACCTCGCAACCCCGGCGTGGAGCCGTGGGATTCGCTCACCGAGAACCAGAAGCGGTTCGCGGCGCGCCTGCAGGAGGCCTTCGCGGCCTTCCTCGACCACACCGACGACCAGATCGGCCGCCTCGTCGACGGCCTTCGCAACCGCGGGCTGCTGGACGACACCGTCCTCGTGGTGCTGGCCGACAACGGCGCATCCCAGGAGGGCGGCGCCCAGGGCACCTTCCACGAGATGAAGTACTTCAACCTCATCGACGAGGATCCCGACGAGGCGGTGGAGCGACTGGACGACATCGGCGGGCCGAACAGCCACACCAACTACCCGTGGGGTTGGGCCCAGTGCGGCAACGCTCCCTTCCGCTGGTACAAGCAGAACACCCATGAAGGTGGCGTCCACGTGCCGATGGTCGTGCACTGGCCGAACGGAATCGACTTCGGCCAGCAGGGCACCAAGCGCAGCCAGTTCGTGAACGTGGCCGACATCGTGCCCACCATCTACGAGCTGATCGGCGTCGAGCCGCCAGCGACGTTCAAGGGCCTCGACCAGCTGCCGGTGACCGGCCACTCCTTCGCATCGATCCTGAACGACCCCGACGCGCCGGCCACCAACAGCGTCCAGTACTTCGAGATGATGGGCAGCCGGGCGCTGGTGGCGGGGGAGTGGAAGGCCGTGTGCCGTCACGTCCCGGGCGCCGACTTCGATGCCGAACCGTGGGAGCTCTACCACCTGGCCGAGGACTGGTCCGAGACCCGGGACCTCGCCGCCGAGAACCCGGAGAAGCTGGCCGAGCTCCAGGACCTCTGGTGGAAGGAGGCCGAGCGACACGGCGTCCTGCCCATCGACGACCGCCTGATCGAGCTGTTCGGGGCCCGCTTCCGCGCCAACTCCCCGCACCCGCCCGACAAGCGATACGTCTACCGTCCGCCGATGTCGCCGATGCCGGGCCAGGCCGCGGCCGCCATCGCTGCCCGTAGCTTCGACATGAACGCCAGGGTCACTCGATCGGCAGGTGACGAGGGCGTCCTCTACTCGGTGGGCACCGGGAACTCCGGACTCACCGCCTTCGTGCAGGACGACCGCCTGTACTTCGACTACAACGCGTTCGGAGACCACTTCGAGGTCGAGTCGACGCTGCCCGTGCCGGTCGGTGGATCGGAGCTGTCGATCCGGATGCGCCTCGGTGAAGGCCGCTCCGGACGGGCCCACCTGTTCATCGACGGCGAACCGGCCGGCAGCGTCGACATCCCGACGGTGCTGTTCATGATGTCGTCGGTGGGCGCCAGCGTGGGCTTCGACCACGGCTCGGCCGTCAGCCCCCGCTATGCCGCGCCGTTCGCCTTCAGCGGTGACCTGCACGAGCTGGAGGTCCTGTCGCTGGACCAGCGAGACGTCGACCGACACGACGCCGCCCTCATGGCGGCGAGAACGGAGATGGCACGGCAATGAGCACCACCGACCCCCAGAGCACCAGCGGGTCCGAGAGCTTGCGGGTCACCCTGCTGGGCACCGGCAGCCCGATCCCCGACGCCCATCGGGCCGGGCCGTCCACGTTGGTCACGGCCGGGTCCGGACTCGATGCGTCGCACTACCTGGTCGACGCGGGACGGGGAGTCCTCATGCGCCTCGCAGGCGCCGGCGTCGCCGTGGGCCAGCTGTCGGCCGTGCTCATCACCCACATGCACAGCGACCACATCACCGACCTGTCCGACGTGATCACCACCCGCTGGGTCATGGGGTTCGAACCGACGCCGCTGGTGATCGTCGGCCCCCACGGGACGCGCGAGATGGTCGACCACATCCTGGCCATGCTCGGCCCCGACATCGGGTACCGGATGGCCCACCACGCCGACCTCGACTACCGCCCGCCGCTGGAGGTGATCGAGGTGGAGGAGGGTCGGGTCGACCTGCCCGGCGGGGCCACGGTTTGGTGCGCACCCACCGACCACAAACCCGTCCACCCCAGCATCGGCTTCCGCTTCGAACACGACGGGACGGCCGCCGTCCTTGCCGGAGACACCATCCCCTGCGAGGGGCTCGACCGCCTGTGCTCGGTGGACGTCGCCGGAGAAGCTGCCCCCGCCGGAGCGCTCGTGCACACAGTCATCCGCAAGGACGTCATCGGGGCCATCGGCCTCCAGCGCCTCACCGACACGATGGACTACCACTCCTCGCCCGAGGAGGCTGCCCAGACCGCGGCTCGCAACGGCGTCGGCACCCTCGTCCTCACCCACTTCGTACCGACCGTTCCGCCGGTTGGCGGAGACGACTGGCGAGATCTCGCCGCCGGGCACTTCGAAGGCGAGATCGTGATAGGTGAAGACCTGCTGTCGGTTGCCGTAGCAGGTGCCCATAGCCCGATCTCCAACATGGGAGCCTGATCAATGGACGTCGTCCGCACCCCAGACGAGAACTTCGCCGGCCTGCCGGACTACCCGTTCGAGCCGAACTACTGCGAGGTGCCGGCCGAACCCGAGCTGCCCGACGGAAAGAACCTGCGGGTCCACTACCTCGACGAGGGGCCGGCCGACGCCGCTCCCGTGCTGTTGATGCACGGCGAGCCGTCGTGGTCGTACCTCTACCGCCACATGATCCCGCCGATCGTGGCTGCGGGGCACCGGGTGATCGCCCCCGACCTGGTCGGCTTCGGTCGCAGCGACAAGCCCACCGAGATGGCCGACTACTCCTACGCCCGTCACGTGGCCTGGATGTCGTCGCTGGTGTTCGACCACCTCGACCTGCGTGACATCACGTTCTTCGGTCAGGACTGGGGTGGTCTCGTCGGGTTGCGTCTGGTGGCCGCCCAGCCCGACCGCTACGCCCGCCTGGTGGTGGCCAACACCGGCCTGCCCACCGGCCACGGGAAGATGAGCGAGGCGTTCATGGCCTGGCAGAAGTTCTCCCAGGAGACCGACAACTTCCCCGTAGGCGGCATCATCAACGGAGGCAGCGCCACCGACCTGTCGCCGGAGGTGATCGCGGCCTACGACGCCCCGTTCCCCGACGACTCGTTCAAGGCCGGTGCGCGGATCTTCCCGACGCTGGTGCCGACGTCGCTCGACGACCCGGCCAGCGCCGACAACATCGCGGCGTGGGAGGTGTTGGAGCGCTTCGAGCGCCCCGTCCTCACCGCCTTCAGCGACCAGGACGCCATCACCAAGGGCGGCTTCGCCCCGTTCCAGGAGAAGATTCCGGGGGCCAAGGGTCAGCCCCACACCACCACCGAGGGCGGCGGCCACTTCCTCCAGGAGGACCGCGGCCCCCAGCTGGCGAAGACGATCAACGACTTCATCGCCTCGACCACCTGACCGCAGGTCTCGCCCGACCTCGCCCATCCTCCGCGTCTTCGCGGCCTTGCACTCTGGCCGCCAGCCTGGAGTGGATCCCTGTTCGTTACGCCACTGGTCGCTGTATGCTGATCTGCATGCAGAGCACCAGCGTGCGGATCGATCGCTCCACCCACGAGGAGCTCAAGCGCCTCGCGGATGACCTCGGCACCACCGTCGGCAACGCGGTGGCCCTCGCGGTCCGGGCGCTCCGCCAAGCGAGGATGGGTGCCGAACTGGCCGACCCCCTTCGTGAGGACGAGACGGCGTGGCTGCATGCAGACCTCGGGTGACGTCGTAGAGCTGGATCTCGGTTCACCTCAGGGTCGGGAAGCGGGCTTTCGACACCCGGCCGTCATCGTGTCCGCTCAGCACGTGCTGGACGAGGGTCCATCGGTCATCCAGGTCGTGCCGCTCACCACCACGATTCGTCGCTTCGGATCTGAGATCACCATCGAGCCCGACCCCGCCAACGGGCTAACCGAGACCTCGGCGGCTCAGTGCCAGCACACGCGAGCAGTGTCGCCGCGCCAGATCACGGAGGTCCGAGGCAACGTAGGGCCCGCGGTGCTGATGCAGGTCCGCGAGACGATCGCGGTGCTCCTCGACATTCCTTGAGATGCCCGCGCCGCTGACGGCGCGGTCCATCTCCACGGCGCGGCCCATCGCAACGCTCGCGCACGTCTCAGGGTTCGAGCATGACCTCGATTATCACCTGGTGGGGCGAGATGAAGGCGGCGAAGGTGCGGCCGGCCAGGTCTTCGAGGTCGACGAGGGCGCCCCTCGGAACGACCTTCTCGGGGATGGCGTCGGCCTTCACCAGTCCCTGGTCGATCGCATCCTGACCCGTCATCCCAGCGGGTATGGCCTCGGCTGCCAGCACCACGGGCACGAGCAGCGGGTCCTCGGCCTGGACGGGGGAGGACGGATCCGATCCCTCTTCGGGCTCGTAGCTGCTCAGCGGTCCGTCTGCCGGCGTCGAGTTGGCGCCGGGGACGGTCGAGGCGGTCGCCGGGCCGGTGTCGGTGGTGCTGGATGCGGTGTTGCTCGCCTGAGTGGCCGCGTCGCCGCCGGTCGACGTGGTGCACGCCCCCGCCCCCACCCCGATCGCCAGGGCGACGACCGCCACCCCCACAGATCGGTGCCAGCGATGCCGCGTCGCCCTCGTGCCCGTATCCGTCTCCGAAGCTCGCAACAGTCCGCCTCCTCCGTTCGGGGTGCAAGGTAGCGCGAGGCCGGCGTCAGTCGGTTTCGGCGAGGATGGCGTAGAGGCGCTTGCGGGTGTCGGTGAGGACCTCTACCGCCTTGGCCTTGGCTCCGGTGTTGCCGGTCTCGGCGACCTGCTTCACCGCCACGCCGACCTGGCCCACCAGCTTGCGCAGAGATACGTCCTCGCTGGCGATCCCGTCGGCGATCTCCTCCCACGGGGTCCGGTCGCCGCGACGGGCCTTGTTGGCCTCGAGGGCATCGGTGCCGGCGTCGGTGAGGCTGAACCGGCGCTTGCCGTCCTCCTCGGCCGCCGTCACGAGACCTTCGTCCTCGAGCAGGGAGAGCGTCGGGTAGACCGAACCGGGGCTGGGACGCCACGCGCCGTTGGTGCGCTCGTCGAGCTCCTGGATGATCTCGTAGCCGTGCATGGGGCGCTCGGCCAGCAGGGCAAGGACCGCGGCCCGCACGTCGCCGCGCCGGGCGCGGCCACCGCGGCGTCGACCGGGCTCGCCCCGGCCCCTTCCGCCGTGCCGGCCCCGTTCTCCGCGCTCTCCACGACCACCGCGCTCGCCTCGGCCTCCGCCGGGCTGGCGCCGGCCCCGACCTTCGCGGTCGTCGCGGTCGAAGCCGTCGTCGGGGCCTCGCCGGCCACCGGGGTGGCGGCCGCCTCGTCGTCCCCGGCCCGATCGGCCGGTGGTGTCGTCGCCGAACCGGTCGGCGCGGTCGAACTCGCTGCGGTCGAACCGCTCGGAGCTCTCGAATGGGTTTTCACTTCGTTGGTTTCGCATGTGTGTTTCTGTGTTCCTTCGTTTGAACCGTTGGTGTCGGAAGTTCCGACTCTCGATCTATCGCTTGACTATCACGATATATCGTTAACTGCAGACGACAACCACGGGACGACCCGCTTCATTCCCGCTGGTTCCCCGATCCGTTCACGCACGGTCTCCGGCAACCTCCGAAGCGCTGGCCGCGGGCCTTGCTGGGCCGTACCGTCGTGGTCATGGCGCTGGAACGGCATCCGGTGCGGATCGCTGCTGCCGGCGATGCCGACGAGCTGGCGTCGCTGCTCCACGACTTCAACGCCGAGTTCGACACGCCGAGCCCCGGGGTCGACGTCCTCGCCTCCCGGTTGCGCCGTCTCCTGGCCGTCGACGGCGCCGTCGGCGGACGGACCGTGGCGATCGTGGCGGGTGACCCGGCGGTCGGGGTGGCGCTCGTCACCTTCCGGCCCAACGTCTGGTTCGAGGGCGAGGTGGCGCTCCTCGACGAGCTCTACGTGGTGCCGGGTCTGCGAAGCCGAGGGCTCGGTGGCGCCATGATCGCTCGACTGCTCGAGCTGGCCGAAGAGCGCGGTGCGGGCTTGATCGAGATCAACGTCGACGAGGCCGACATAGATGCGCAGCGCTTCTACGAGCGCCACGGCTTCACCGGCTTCGAGCCCGTCACCGGCGACCGCGCCTTCTACTACCAGCGCGAGCTCTAGTGCCTGAGCGGCATCCTTCACACGGGTTGACGCGTGTCGTGCGCGGGTCGTGGGCGGACGTCTCGGGGACCGACTACGTCGGGCGCTTCCCGGTTCCGTCCGCCAGGTCCTCGCTGCGCTGCGGCGGCCCGACGGCGCTTGCGCCATGGCTCGCGAGCTCGCAACAGCGCAAGCGTTCGTGGCCAGGGCATTGGCTCGCCAGGTGAGCAGCGGCCGTCCGGCCCGCGAGGCCGACCGATGGGCGACGTGTGCCGGGGCTCAGGCGGTGGGCGCTACGGCCTGGGTGAGGCGGGTGGAGAGGGTGTCGAGGTGGGCCTTCACGGCGTCGACGTCGGCGGCTGATCCGGGGCCGTCTCCCTCCACCGGTGGATCCAGTTCCAACGGTGCCATCATGGCGGCGCTGGCCACCAGGGTGGCCACCCACTGCTGTTCGGGCGCCCGGAACCGGAGGCGACAGTGCCCGGGCTTGCGGGCCTTGCCCCGCAGCTCCTCGATCTGGACCTCCAACCACCTCAGCTCGGCGCGGGCGTCCTCCGCCGACAGCGCGATCACCGCGGTGACCTCGTGGGGTTGGGGCATCTGGCCGATCGAGCGCTTCACGTACTCCCCGGCATCGCCTCCTGGGATCTGGCGGGCGTCGAACCGCACGCCGGCGAGGCGGGCGTCGGCGAGGCGGTCGACGCGGAAGGTGCGCCAGTCGCTGCGCCTGACGTCCCACGCCACCAGGTACCAGCGGTAGCCCGCCGACACGAGCTGGTGGGGCTCGACCAGGCGGCTGGCCTCTTCACCGTCGCGGCGCCGGTAGTCGAAGCGGATCTGCTCGTGGTCGCGACACGCCTGGGCGATGAGGGCGATGGTCTCGGGGTCGATCGGATCGGTGGCGGGCCGGCCCCAGCGCATCTGGGTGACGTTGTCGGCCAGCGCCGTGACCCTGCGTCGGAGGCGGTCGGGCAGCACCTGTTCGATCTTGGCGAGTGCACGGGCCGACGTGTCGCCCATGCCGTCGATGGCCGTGGCCGCGGTGGATCGGAGCCCGAGCGCGATCACCACCGCCTCGTCGTCGTCGAGCAGCAGCGGTGGCAGGTGCGATCCGGCGGCCAGGCGGTAGCCGCCGGTGGTGCCGGTGGATGCGTCGATCTGGTAGCCGAGCATCCGCAGCCGGTCGACGTCTCGCCGCAGGGTGCGCTGGCTGACCTCGAGCTTCTCCGACAGCTCCTCGCCCGACCAGAAGCGGTGGGTCTGGAGGAGGGAGAGGAGTGCGAGGGCCCGTCCGGTGGGATCGTTCATGTTGTTCATGGTCGTCTCCGTTGCGGACAGATCCTGTCCGCAACCGATCGTACCGTGCTCTTCGTTCCGGCAGAGCGGAACATCCACTGCACATCGGTCAGATGTCGCATTCGATGCAGGGAGCACAGGATGATCAGGACGAGAGATCTCACCCGTACGTTCGGGGCCAAGGACAAGGTGGTCCAGGCGGTGAAGGGGATCACGCTCGACGTCGAGCCCGGCGAGGTGGTTGCGTTCCTCGGGCCCAACGGTGCCGGGAAGTCGACCACCCTCCGGATGCTCACCACCCTCCTCAACCCCACCTCGGGCTCGGCGGAGGTGGCCGGGTTCGACGTGGTGAAGGATCCGGCGGCGGTGCGCCACCGCATCGGCGCCATCGGCCAGGGCAACGGCGCCGGTCAGAACCAGAAGGTGATCGACGAGATGGTCGGCCAGGGCCGGGCCTACGGGCTGACCAAGTCCGAGTCGAAGGCCCGGGCCGACGAACTGCTCGCGGGCCTCGACCTGTCCGATCTCGCCGACCGGGTGGTGCAGACGCTGTCGGGCGGCCAGCGCCGCCGGCTCGACGTCGCCCTGGGCATGGTCCACCAGCCCGAGCTGCTGTTCCTCGACGAGCCCTCCACGGGGCTGGACCCGCAGAACCGGGCCAACCTCAAGGACCTGATCGAGAAGCTCCACGCGGAGCACGGCACCACCGTGGTGCTCACCACCCACTACATGGACGAGGCCGATTCGCTGGCCGACCGCGTGATCGTGATCGACCACGGCCGGATCATCGCCGACGACTCTCCGGCCAGGCTCCGTTCGGGTCTGGTGGGCGACCGGCTCGACGTCACCCTGCCCGACCCGACCGACGTGCCCCGGGTGGTGGCGGCCATCGAACGCATGGCCACGCCGCTGTCGGTGAACGTCGCCGGCCCGACCGTGCAGGCCCGCATCGACGGCGCCCCTCAGCTGGTCCCCCAGCTGATGCGGGTGCTCGACGCCGACCGCGTGGTGGTGGCCGCCGCCGAGGTGGCCCGGGCGACGCTCGACGACGTGTTCCTCCACCTGACCGGCCGCAGCCTCCGCGAAGGGAGCGGCCCGGTCGACATCGGACGACCTGACGGTCCGGCCGGACCGTCGTCTGAACCCAGCCCGTCGCCCCAACCCAGCCCGTCAACCGAGTCCAGCCAGCCCTCCGCGAGGAACGAGTACGCAGCATGAGCACCGTCGACACGACCATCCCCACCTCTGCCACTCCCGGCACCAGCGCAGCGCGGGGTTCCAACTCGCTCGGTAGAGACACGTCGCTCGTCTTCATGCGCGAGTTGCAGCCGTTGCTGCGCGATTCGTTCTCCGTGTTGTTCACGCTCGTGCAGCCGGTGTTCTTCCTGGCGCTGTTCGGACCGCTGCTCGCCCGGTCGACCGGACTGGGAACGGCCGACGCGCTCCAGTGGTTCGTGCCCGGCATCATCGTCATGTCTGCGTTGTTCGGGGCCTCGACCACCGGAGCCAACCTCATCCTCGAGATGCAGAGCGGCTCGCACGAGCGGATGCTGGTGGCTCCGCTCCACCGGTCGGCGTTGCTGTTGGGACGGGCCGCCAAGGAGGTGGTCCCGACCCTCATGCAGTCGCTGATCCTGGTGGCGGTGACGATCCCGTTCGGGTTCCGGCTCGAAGCGGCCGGGATCCTGATCGGGCTACCGCTGGTGGCCGCCTTCGCCGTCGGGCTGGGTGCGCTTTCTCACGCCCTGGCCATCGCCACCCGCAAGAACGACTGGATGTTCTGGATGGTCCAGCAGACGCTGCTCTTCCCCCTGATGATCCTCTCGGGGATGCTCCTCCCGCTCGACGACGCTCCCCGGTGGATGGAGGTGCTGTCGAACGTCAACCCGCTCACCCACGTGGTCGACGCGGAGCGGCTCCTCTTCGCCGGTGAGGTCACCGAGGCCGCGGTCGCCCGGGGCGCGGTGGCTGCGGTGGCCGTGCTGGCCATCGGCCTGTGGGTCGGCATCCGAGCGGTCTCCAGGAACGAGGACTGAAGCTCCGGCCCGACGGGTCGGGCAGGCGCACTTTCGAAGGGGGACCGGCCCGCTCGGGTCGGTTCCCCTTCGTTCGCGTCAGGTGCGGTGGCGGGCGGCGAGGTCGGCGTAGTGCCGGGCGACGGGGCGGGGGTTGCGATCGACGTCGAACAAGCCGACCTCGGTCACATTGCCCACCGGCGTGAGCAGCATGAGGTCCCAGTCGAACTGGTCGCCCCGGCTGTACCAGCAGATCCCACGTGCGGGGAGTCCGTCGGCGCTCTGGCCGTCGATCACCGCCGTCAGCTCGGCCAGCCACTGCGGGCCGTCGGCCACCGGCAGGGTGAGGTTCGACGTCTCCGCCACCCAGAACGGGACCTGGTAGCGGTCGTGCCAGAGCCGAGCTTCACGGTCGTAGGCCTGCACCCGCTCGGTGATGGTGAGCGGCTCCTCGCGCTGGCCGTGGACGTTGACGCTCACCGGGTAGAAGTCGTGGCCCGCCACCACCCGGCCGCTGGTGGCGATGGTCGCCGACAGGGTGGAGATGCGGTCCCGCACCGCTGGGTCGATGGCGGCGAGCACCTCCGCCACGCCCTCGACGTCGGTCGGCGGCTCCACTCCCAGGTGGAGGTCCCACGTGAGCTGCTCGATCGCCCGGGCCTTGCGGGCCGCCGGCTCGTCGTCGGCCGTCACTGTGACGTGGCAGCCGAAGCCCTCGGCGCCGATCCACCAGCCGTCACGATCGGCGGTGATCCGGCTGATGGCCTCCAGGTTGGCCAGCACCACGTGCGACAGGGCCTTGCCGTAGTCGGCCAGCGACGCCCGACGGTCGTTCCAGAAGCCGAGCAGCCCGGAGCACGACGCGGTGACCATGGGTTCGTTCACCGGGGTGAAGAGCGTGGGTTCGGGGTAGCGGGCGAGGAAGGCGTCGACGTAGCGGACGAATCCCTCGACCCAGTCCGGTTCGCAGAACCCGGAGTAGTGGTCGGGCAGGCCGAAGTGGCACAGGTCGACCACCGGGGTGAGGCCGTGGCGTTCGCATGCTCGGAGGGCCCGGTCCCAGAGGGTCCAGTCGTACTCGCCCGGGGCCGGCTCGGTGAGCCGCCACGGCATCCCGTAGCGCCAGATCTGCACGCCCAACCCGGCGACGGCGGCCAGGTCGTCGTCCATGTGTTCGAGGTGGCCGCTGCGGGCGAACTCGTCGACCCGCACCACCTCGCCGTCGTGGAGGACGAGCGGGTCCGATCCCTCCTCGCCGCACGAGACGACGAAGTCGGGGAACGAGGTCGTCCCGTCGGCGCTCACGGTGCGACCCGGTTCGATGGTGCGGACGACGCGTTCGACATGGGTGCATCATGCCCGGCTGTTGGCATCGGGTGGCGGTGGCCGACTGCGTCGTCGCTCGACCGTCCTCGTCGTGGACGGTCGCGGCTACGGTCGCCGGTGCAAGGGGAACTCGAAGACACAGGGGACATCGATGCCTGCTCAGCTCACACGATCGTGGCGCGCCACGCTGGCCGGACTGGCCGCGACGGCGGCGGTCGTCGTACCGATCGGCACGGCCTCGGCCGGCCCGGAGCGGCCGGTCACATCGACATCGGGCTCGACCGTCGCGTCGGCTCGAACCGTCGTCGGCTCGTCGCCCGCCGAGGACTGGGCGTCGTCGATCGTGCTCGACGTGGTGGGTCGCCAGGCCAACCACCGCGAGGTGGCGCTCACGGTCGATCGCCTCGAGCGAGGCTGGGAGAAGGCTGCCATCGCGGTCGAGCTGACCCGGGGCGACGAGTGGGCACGGGCCACCGTCGACGACCTCTACCAGCTGATCCTCCACCGCGGACCCGATGAGGCGGGGCGCTCGTACTGGGCCGGTCGACTGGGTGACGGAGCGTGGACCCGCGACGTGGCCGCCGACCTCTTCGGGTCGCCGGAGTTCACCGACCTCTCCGGTGGCACCGCCGAGGGGTACGTCGACGCCGTCTACGACCGCGTGCTCGGCCGGATCCCGGATCGCGGAGGGGTCGACCACTGGACCGCCAGCATCAACGACGGGGCGCCCCGATCCGAGGTGGCGATCTTCGTGTTCACGTCGGTCGAGGCCAACGGCAACCGCGTCGACGACCTGTACGACCACCTCCTCGGCCGTGCTCCCGACGCCGGCGGTCGAGCCTTCTGGGCCCAGCGACTCGTCACCTCCGACGACCTCGACCTCGCCGCCCTGTTGATCTCGTCCGCCGAGTACCAGGCCCGGGCCGAGGCGCGAACCGACCTCGCCCCGGTCGATTCGGGTCCCGGGGCCGAGTGGGTCATCAGCACCCCCGAGGCCCACGGCATGGACTCCGACACGCTCGAGGGCGCCTACGACTACGCCTTCGTCGACGGCCGCAACACCCAGGGCGTGGTGGTGGTCCGCGGCGGAGAGATCGTCTCCGAGCGGTACGCAGCGGGAGAGGACTTCGACGACTGGGCCGCCAGCTGGTCGATGGCCAAGAGCTTCACCAGCGCCACCATCGGCATCGCCATCGCCGAGGGCAAGATCCCGAGCGTCGACGTCCCGATGACCACCTACTACCCGGAGTGGAAGGGCACCCCCAAGGAGGACATCACCCTCCGCCACGTGCTGCAGATGTCGTCCGGACTG